>JBDHYE010000042.1:0-8291 GCA_039811245.1 Chitinophagaceae bacterium
GCATGCTTAAAAAATCTAAACTTTGAAAAAACTCTACAAGTTTATATTGACTTTTATAAACAACTGGCGCTACAATCATATCGGGTTGATGTAGTTCATAAAATAAAGCAATTGTAAGCAACCAATCCTTCTCCATATAACAATCCGCGTCTGTACAAACGATAAGTGTAGCATTACTTGATGCAATGGCTTGAGTTAAGGCTCTTTTTTTAAAAGAAGTATTTTGAGCTTCGTGTAATGATAGTACCTCTTCCAATCGTATCAATCGAACATTTTGATGCTCAAAGTTGCTCACTTTATGAGCAGTTTGATCTGTAGAAAAATCATCTACAACTATTATTTCAAATAAGTCTTTAGGATAATTTTGATCTAAGATAGATTGAATACAATCGCTTATGCAGTGCTCTTCATTGCGCGCTGCTATAACTACTGATAGCGTAGTTGTAGGTACTTGAGTACTTACAGGTTGAAACAATTTAATTTGATGCCATTTTATATGATAGGCTATCAAAAGCAATACATAAGAGCAGAGTAAAAAAGCAACAAGAAAAATCAAAAACATACTAAAACCCAAAATTAATTATAGATGTTATGATACAACCAAGCACATACAGTACCTTTTACCTCTTCAAAGGCTAATAAATTATGAGCACGATCAAAAACATGCACCACAATATTTTTATGTTTCCCTTTAAATGTCATAGCACTTTTAACGGGGATAATAGGGTCTTGTTGCCCCATGAGTAAATGCAATTGGATATGATTTGATTTCAAATGCTGCAAGATAAGGGGTCTTGAGCTCTTTAATGCTCCAAGACTGCACCAAATATGGTATAATTTTTCCCTTGCTTCTGGAGTACGGATATGCTGTAAGGCAAACATGTACATATTTCTATTCATCAAACCAATATTTCTTAATAATGTAAAAAGTTTTAGATATACAGCTCCCCACTTAACAAAACCTCTAAAGCAAAACCTACCAATTGCTGAATTAGTCAAGAATGAAAAAAAATATTTTGCTTTTATGCCATCGGGGGCTATTAAAACCATAGCACTCACCTGTTTAGGCAATAGGCATAGCATTGCCAAGCATACCCTTGCACCTAAACTAAAACCTACTAAGCTAATTTTTAAAGCCTTAAAATGATCAACACAATATTGGTAGATTAATTTTAAATCCTCATTGCTAAAACTTAATGCTTTTTGAGTATGTTGTGTGGTTCCTTGAAAAGGGAGGTCAAAACTTAAAACGGTATAGTCCTTATGCTCTAAAAAAGAAAAAACTGATGCATTTTGTGCATAGCCATGGAATGCCAACACTACGTGAGAACCCGCTCCCCATTGTATATAATGTAGGTTATAGTTATTTAACTTAATAAAACCATGTTTTGTTTCTTCATTCAACATGTTGTTAAATCTTGACCCTTGAAAGTAAAATAAATTTAAATAATTTAACAAATATACTGCTAATCAAAAGTTCTAAAGCATATAAAAAAAATGACCTTTGCATGATTTTTGGCAAAAAACCTATGTTTAAATATTTTATGAAATATTTTCTGATTACTTTTTTATTATTTGTTTACAGCTTTAACCTCAATGCGCAAAGTACTACCCATTCAATATCTGGCAAAATAACCAATAGCAACCATAATGGCATTTCTGATGTATCTATCGCATTAATTTCATTACCCGATAATAAAACCGTAGGTGGTACAATAAGTGAAGATGATGGATCTTTTGAAATCAGTACAATACCCGAAGGTAATTATAAATTAAAAGTGAGCGCCCTAGGTTATCAAGAGTATATCAAGAACTCAATCAGTATAAATAATGAACATCAAAAAATAAATATTGGTACAATAACATTAAAACAATCTGAACAAGCATTAAAAGAAGTAGCTGTAGTGGGTGAAAAAAATTTGATGCAAATGGATATTGATAAGAAAATATTCAATGTCGATAAAAATATTACAGCTACTGGAGGCTCTGCCGCAGATGTACTTCAAAATATCCCATCAGTGTCTGTAGACCCAAGTGGAAATGTTAGTTTGAGAGGAAAAAGCAATGTCAATATTTTGATTGATGGCCGCCCAGCCACACTATTAGGGGGCGATGTAGCTTCTGCCTTACAAGCCTTACCTGCCACCTCTATTGACAATGTTGAGGTGATTACGAACCCATCTTCAAAATATGATGCACAAGGTCAAACCGGTATTATCAATATTGTAACTAAAGTAAATAAAAATAGCGGTATCAATGGCAATGCCACACTAGGTATAGGTACAAACAGTAAATACAATGGTGGATTAAACTTAAATTACAGAACAGCCAAATGGAACATATCCTTAAATAGTAATTTTAGACTTCATAAAAATTTTCATAGTGTAACTACAGATAGGAATAATTACAACAACGATTCTGGATCGCATAATTTTGAAGATGGTCGTAGATCATTTAATGGCAATTTCAATGCATTGACAGTAGCCTATACCATAGATAGTCAAAACACCTTATCGCTAACACAAAACATAAACTTAATGGAGTTTGGCAATAAAGGATACCAACAATACAACCTATTTTCAAACCCTAGCGCTGTTTATAGTACCCAACGAAGAGACCAAAGCTTTAAAGGCTCTCCATTTAGTACTTCAAACAATCTGAATTGGAAACATAAATTTAAAAAACCAAAAACAGAGCTCGTTACTGATGTCTCCTTTTCAAATTCCAACACGGATATACATCAGCATTTAAAATCTTATTTTTTAGATAGTTATTACAATAACATTAGTGGTAATACATTGCAAGAAGTAAATGGTTTAAGCCATAATCAAACCTTAAATATCCAAAGCGATTTTAGTACTTATATCCATGGAGGTAAACTTGAAAGTGGTGTTAAAAATCAAGATTATTGGTTCAATTCTAAAAACGATGCACTCATAAGCTACCCCAACGGCACCAGTCTAGTGGACCCATTATTACAAAATCAATACCAATACCAGCAACAAATATTTGCTGCTTATACCAATTATAACAACAAATGGAATAAATGGAGCTATCAAGGTGGCTTAAGGGCTGAGTATGCGGTGTACAATGGTCATGGCGGCAATACAGGAAACCTTTATTACAAGAATAGTTTTTTAAACTTATTTCCAACAGCTTATTTGTCTTATCAAATTAAAGAGCAAGAGCAAATCTATTTAAACTACAGCAGACGTACCGACCGCCCATGGTTTAGAGAATTACTACCCTATTTAAACATTAGCAACGGCCTGGATACTACCTCAGGCAATCCCAATTTAAAACCTGAATTTATTGACAATTTTGAATTAGCCTATAACTTGCAATTACCCAAAGGACATAATATTATGGCAAGTGTATATTTTCAAAACACCAATAATTTAAGCCAACGTTATACTAAAAGTTATGCCGATGGTACTAGTTTTACACAAAGCGTAAATATGGCTACTGGTCAAACTTATGGATTTGAACTCATTACCAAATTTCAAATCCTTAAGCCCTGGGACGCCACTTTAAGCACCAATTTGTTTTATAATAAAATTAATGGCGCCAATGTGGACCCTAGTCTCGTAAATCAAGGCTTTAGTTGGTTTTCAAAATTAAACACCAATTATAAAATCAATAAAAACATTAGCTTACAACTAATGGCAAACTATGAAAGCCCCAAACCCGTAGCACAAGGCAAATTGCAAGAAGTGTATTGGATAGATGCTGCATTCAAAGCCAATTTTCTCAAAAACAATAGAGCTTCTGTAACCTTTAACGTAAGCGACATTTTTAATACAAGGAAATACACAACAAATTACACCTTAAGCCTTTATGACCAACGCTCTTATAACAACAGAGAAACACAAATAGCCACATTAACCTTTAACTATAAAATTGGCAAGCTAGGCAATGGCGACAATGGCAATGGTTTTATGCGTTGGGGAAAGAAAGGTAAAGGCGATTCAAATAAAAAAGAATTAGAAAGGAGAGATGGTAACTTAAATGGAGCTGGGGCAGACGATAATCAAGACGGTGCCTAAAAAATTTGAAAAAATAATTCATAAATTTTCACTCCATAAATTTTCCTACTATATTTGTTGAATCAATTTAAAATTAATTATGAAAAAAATATTGCTTAGTCTATGCTTAGTGCCTAGTTTAATCATTGGAGCTAAAGCACAAAGTTTAGACGATATATTAAAAGAAGTCAATCGTATTGCAGAAGATAATGGTATATTATCTGCTACTTCTAGTCGCCCTACCAATACCAAGGAATCCACACCACAATCTTACATGAACAATCAAGAAATAGGTAGTGGTTTAAGAGCTGCATTAAAATTAGGGGCTCAAGAGGCTACTAAAAGCTTATCTGCCTCAAATGGTTTTTTTGGCAATGCACTAGTTAAAATATTAATGCCCCCTGAAGTACGAAATATTGAAGCTAGAATGCGCCAATATGGATTTGGCAAAGTGGTAGATAAAGCAATCTTGTCTATGAACAGAGCGGCAGAAGATGCCTCTTCTAAAGCATTACCCATTTTGGTCAATACCATTAGTACCTTTACGATTAACGACGCTATAAGTATTTTAAATGGTGGAGATAATGCTGCAACAAACCTCTTGAGAGACCGTACCTCTCCTCAAATAGCTGCTGCTTTCAGACCTATCATAGCACAATCTATGAGCAAGTTTAATGTACAAAATGCATGGACTCAAGTGTTCAGTATTTATAATACACTGCCTATTATCAAAAACAAAGTCAATACAGACCTAACTGGTTATGTGACAGACCAAGCTATGAAAGGCCTCTTTACAACCATTGCAAATGAAGAGAAAAAAATAAGATTAGACCCTGTAGCTACAGGTGTAAGCATTATAGAGCGCGTATTCGGTTCAAAAAGATAATCACTTACTCAATAGTTTATAAAAGCCCTGTTTATCAGGGCTTTTTTTATTTTCAAAAAGATTGGAAATTCAATAAAAAAATACTTATCTTGACCCAAATTGTATTCTTTTTTGTGCTAATTTTTAATCAAGTATGGAAAATTTAAATCAACAAAACTTAAATGACTCTTTAACAGAATGGTGGAATCATTATGACTTTCCTGAGAAACAATGGGTAAAACTATTAGAAAATGGAGACCTGGTTTTAAACTCTGGCAAAGAGCGCATAATAGCCCAATTACAACTTCATAGTGCGGCTGCACAATTAAAAAGTTTAGTTGAAAAATTTGAAGAAGTACAATCAAAATTTAACCAATTAAAAGCTGAATGGGAGCAAAATTTTGAACCCTCAAAACTCCATTCAAAACTAATTAAACTAAAAGAAATAAGTCAAAAAACAGCGTTTATTGGACCTATAGAACCCATAACAGCAGCACTGGACAAACAATTAGAAGCAATACATAAAATCAGTTCAGAAAACAGTCATTTAAAAAAACAAATTCTTCAAGATCTTGAAAAACTCCTAACAGCCAATACGCTCAATTGGAAAGAGCAACAAGCGCAATTCAATACTTTACTTCAAAACTGGAAAGAAGTAGGTTATATTGATAAAAACCAGAACGACCAATTGTGGCAGGAACTAGAAGCATTCAAACTCAAATTTGCAGAAAACAAAAGGATACAGCAAGAAGCACATAGCCATGAAATGCTTCAAAACCTAGATCTCAAAATGGAGCTTGTTGAAAAAGCAGAACAATTAAGTCTTTCTGAAGTTTGGAAAGAAACAAGTGAGCAATTTAAGCAACTCATGGAAGATTGGAAAAAAATTGGGCATACCTTACAAGATAAAAACGAACAGTTATGGCAACGTTTTATAGAAGCCAAAAACACTTTTTTTGAACGTAAAAAAGCCCATACAGATCAAATTAAAACAGAACAAGAAAAAAACTATCAACAAAAATTAGCGCTAACAGAAACAGCTGAACAATTACAACACAGTAACGATTGGCAAAAGACTGCTAATCAGTATAATGAACTCATGTTACAATGGAAAGCCATTGGCCCCATACCGATAGAATTTGTAGATAGCTTATGGAATAGATTTATTGCTGCCAAAAACCATTTCTATGATGCTAAGAAAGTATATGCTGAGGCCTTTAAGTCAAAACTTCAAGAAAATTTTGATCAAAAAACAACATTGATAGAACAAGCTATCGCGCAACAAGAAAGCAGTCAATGGCGTGAAACCACCCTACTGCTAAATGAGCTTTTAGAACAATGGAAAAAATTGGGCAATGCCGGCAAAGAGCATAATGATGTCCTTTGGGAAAAATTTCTTGCAGCACGTAAATATTTTTTCAACAGAAAAGATAATTTCTTTAAAGAGAAAAATGAACAATACCAAAGTCAAAGAGAAGAAAAACTGGAAAAACTTAGTGCCTTATTAGAGACTATGAAAAAAGAAAATATTGATGAAGCTCAAAAAATAAAAGAGATAGAAGCTACGTTGGTGCAAGCCCAAAGCTCATCAATATTAGACCAGTTTACTTATGACCAAAAAAGAATGATTCATAATTTGGAACAACGCATCCAAAATCGTAGTCATAAAATAGCAGATATTGAACATCAAATAGTAAAACTAAAAGAGCAAAACCAAAGTAACGCTACCCATAATAAGCCCTGAGAATGGAATACACTCAAAACTTGAAATACTTTAGAGTGCACTAAAAAAAATAAGTACCTTTAGCCCCAATTTTAATAAAGAACTCAATTTAGCAATACCCCTAAAATGAAAAAAAATATTGCCCTTTTGGCTGGTGGTTACTCTGGAGAGTCTGTTATCTCACTAAAAACAGCACAGACGATTGAAAATAACCTTGATAAAAACCTATACAATATTTATAAAATCATTGTTACTAAAGAGGCTTGGTACTATGAGACCGAACAAAATAATACCATTCAAATAGACAAAAATGATTTTAGCTTAACACTACAAGGCAATAAAATAAATTTTGAAGCTGTATTCATAGCCATTCATGGTAGTCCTGGTGAAGATGGAAAATTACAAGGCTATTTTGATATGCTCCAATTACCTTATACTACCTGTAACGCCATTGTCTCAGCATTAACCTTTAATAAAAGCTATTGTAATAAAGTAGTAAAAGACTTAAACCTAGTTGGTATTGCCAATTCTGTACTACTCTTTAAAGATCAGAATTACTCTATAGGCTCTATTTTAGAGCAATTACAATTACCCGTATTTGTCAAACCTAACGAAAGCGGCTCTAGCTTAGGCGCTAGTAAAGTAACAAGTGTAGAAGCCTTTCTACCCGCTATTGAAAAAGCTTTTAATGAAAACACCCAGGTATTAATAGAAGAGTTTATTGAAGGTAGAGAACTCACCATTGGGGTCTATGATATCGATGGACAGCTCCAAGCATTACCCCCAACAGAAATAGTCATTAATAAAAATGCTGCTTTTTTTGATTACGAAGCTAAATACACTACTGGCGCTACTCAAGAAATAACCCCAGCCAGATTAACCCAAAATATTTTAACCGAACTATCTGAAAAAGCACAAAAACTGTATAAAAATCTAAATTGTAATGGTGTCGTTAGAATGGATTTTATCCTTCAAAAAGATACGAATAAACTTTATTTCCTTGAGGTGAATACTATGCCCGGTCAGAGTGAAAACAGCATTATCCCTCAACAATTAAAATGCGCCGGTATTTCACTATTTGATTTTTATAATGCTTTATTAAAAGACACTTTAAATAAAAAATAAATAACTTTACCCTCTCCTTTATAACCTATAATTAAGTATCATTAAAAAATGTCTGTAAAAAATGAAATAACATCTAAAGGATTTAAAAACTCCTTTTTTATGAATGTCATTGTGATTATAGGCATTTGTACGCTACTCTATTTCATTTTCTTTGCTACTTTAGGCGTAATAACAAAGCATGGTGAAGAAGTAAAAGTGCCTCAATTAATGGGTAAAAAACTAAGCCTTGCAAAACAAGAATTAGAAAAACTAGGTTTTGATATTCAGATCGACTCTGCTTATGACCCTAGCCAAAAACCCCTTACTATCTTAAACCAACAACCAGAATTTGAAGATATCGTAAAACCGAATCGTACCATTTTTCTTACTGTAAATAAAATAGAACCTCCTCTCACTCCAATGCCCAATCTTAATGGCTTGTCTTTTAGAAGTGCTTTATTAATATTAAACGGTAGTAAACTAAAATTAGGCGATACCAGTTATCGCCCCGACATTGCACAAGGAGCTGTATTAGATCAACTCTATCAAGGTGAAATTATTAGACCTGGACAAA
>JBDHYE010000043.1:0-8287 GCA_039811245.1 Chitinophagaceae bacterium
TGCCAGTACTTTAGGCATATTGGGCGGCAGCCTGTTAAGTGCCTCCCATAGGGTATCAGGCACCTGGCCGCCATTAGCCTCAATATGAGCCGTGGCTACTTTAAAGAATTCTAAAACTTCTAAACTATTCATCACTCTTCTATCTACTGTTGATTAGGTAGTAAGGCGTTAAGCTCTGCGTACTTACGGTTAAAACATTTGCGGATATCTTTTGCCCTGTCGCTATTAAGCTTGCTATCATTGGTTATGTTACGCACATATTGGTAGGATACTCCATATTGCTTGGCAACCCATTGCATAGTTAATGCACGTTTAGCATTGTATTTATTTATATCTTTGCTCATTGCTTTAGAAAGTTTGTTATTATAACAATGCAATAATAGAAGTAATATTCTAAATAAACAAACATTTTTAGAAGAAAAATTTTAATAATAATTTTTTATGGAAAAAATAACACCGCAAAAATTAGTCAAATGGCGCACGGCTAAAGGCTATACACAACAGCAGGTAGCTAACCTGGTGGGGGTAAGTCAGCGTGCATATAGTATGTGGGAAAATGGAGAAACCAGCCCCAAGCATGATAGTGTGCTTAAGATTTTAGAAGTTTTAGAAGTGCATTACAGCACATCAGAAGTAACTCACATTATTACAGAAGCCCCAGCAGATTATCATACTAAAAGATGCACACAATGCGCCCAAAAAGAAGAGGAGATAAAAAATCTAAAAAAAATAATCGAAACACAAGAAGAGCTCTTGCAGTACTTTAGAGAAGAACGTAAAAAAAATAAACAACATACATAAAACAATATCGAATGCGCAAGAAGATTAAACAAATCTGTAAACTGTTACTATTAGCAGCCATAGCTGGTGGTGCTTATTACTATTATTACTACCTACGCCCACAGCGCTATGCTGCAAGCATATTAGAAGATATTAAAGATGGGCAAATTCTTTACTACTACAGCCCAAGAAGTGCTGCATATCGTATAGAGGGGAACAATAAATTTTCTGAAATAGCCAGTATATCGATTGATATATCTAGCCGTAACTATCATAAAATAGATGAGTTCTACGATCAGATCAAGTCTAGTATGTTTTATCTTCCAGATGTGATAGACTATAAATATAATAAGCTTAGCCGCTATAGAGATACATTTTATGCCGGTGTGGAAATAGACTCAGTAAGTTATAAAGAGTTTAGCTCAATATTTAAGAATTATGAAGAATATAAAGCCTTTACAATAGATAGTTATAAAGATAAGCCTGGTTATAAATATGATACAGCACATCAATACATAAGCGATAAAACAGAGTATTACCATGTGTATAATTTAAGCTATAACATACTAGGAGAGCGCCTCAACTACCTAATAAACATAAGGCTTATAGATACCGATGAGGGCTTAAAATGCATTGCAATATATAAGAAATAAATCGGACAATAACTCGGACAAATAATAATAAGCACATACACATAAAGCACTTATAATCAAAATGAGAATAAAGCAAAAACAAACAAAAAGTGTTAACAGTGGCTTCGACTCCCGTACGTGGTACAAAAAAGCTGCTCTTTGAGTAGCTTTTTTTATTTTCACGCAGAGTACACAGTGGGGTTTCTTTTACGTATTTTACGATTCGCTTTGCGTCCTCTGCGTGGTCTTATTTCACGCAGAGGACGCTAAGGTTTAACGCAGAGGACGCTAAGCGGTTTCCTTTATGTACTTTGCGATTCTCTTTGCGAACTCTGCGTGAAATCTTTATTTTTTTTCCACGCTGAGAACGCTAAGGTTTCACGCAGAGAACGCTGAGGTTTTATTTTGTTAGCTTTGCATGGAATCTTTTTTCTTTTCACGCAGAGGACGCTAAGGTTTAACGCAGAGGACGCTAAGGGGTTTCCTTTGTGTACTTTGCGATTCTCTTTGCGAGCTTTGCGATTTCCTTTGCGAACTTTGCGTGGAATCTCCATTTTTTTCACGCAGAGGACGCTAAGGTTTAACGCAGAGGGCGCTAAGGCGTTTCCTTTGTGTACTTTGCGATTCTCTTTGCGAGCTTTGCTTGAAATCTTTTTTCTTTTCACGCAGAGGACGCTAAGGTTTTTACGCAGAGAACGCAGAGTTTTATTCTTTGCGAGCTTTGCGATTTCCTTTGCGAACTTTGCGTGGTTTTATTTCACGCAGAGAACGCTAAGGTTTAAAGCAGAGGGCGCTAAGGCGTTTCCTTTGTGTACTTTGCAATTCTCTTTGCGAGCTTTGCGTGGTATATTTTTCACGCAAAGAATGCAGAGAACGCAAAGGTTTTTTTGTATAGAATTTCTATAAGTTATTAACTATTCTATGCACGCCATCTTTCAAAAGTTTTGTATTAAAATTAATCAATAAAGCCAACTTTTTATCTGCCAATTTTAAATAAGTCAGTGTTTGTGCAAAATGAACCTGAGCAAGGGTTTCAACCGATTTAATTTCAACAATCACTTTGTCCTCCACCAACAAATCAAGCCTATAACCTACATCCATTTTTACTTCTTTATACACCATTGGCATAGATACTTGTGTATCTACTTTTAAACCCAATGCTCTCAAATCGTAAGTTAAAGCTGCTTCATAAGCAGACTCCAAAAGCCCAGGCCCCAAAGTCCTGTGCATCTCAACAGCTGCACCAATTATTTTATAAGAAATATCATTTTCATTCATCTTCGCCAAGTTTTAAAAATATGAACTTATTGCTATTGTCACAATTTAATTTTATTTTTATCTATAATGTAAATACACTACCGCTTAATGATACAATAAATGACTAAGTTCAAATATACAGATAAAAACACATGAAAGTTAATGAACTACTCATTTTTGTTAAGTATTCCATTAAGATGATTATCCGCCTATCGAGTTTAAAAAACTTTGGAGCTGTTGCATAGCTTGCGCACGGTGACTGATTTGTTTTTTGATGGAGGAATCCAGTTGCCCAAAAGTATGTGTATAACCGTTTGGGATAAAAATAGGGTCGTAACCGAAACCGCCCTCACCTTGTGGCTCATGAGCTATATGTCCGTGGCAATATCCTTCAAAAAAATAGCTTTCCCCATTTAAGATGAAACAGAGAACAGCTACATAATATGCTTTACGATTTTGCTGACCTTTTAAGGCTTCAAGTAGTTTTAGATTATTTGAAGTATCGACTGCATTAGGTGTAGCATATCGGGCACTAAGTACACCAGGTGCACCATTTAAGGCTTCTACGCACAATCCAGAATCGTCTGCAAGAACATTTTTATTGGAATACTGGAAAATGGTATTCGCTTTTTGAAATGCATTTTCTTTAAATGTAAAATAAGGCTCTTCTATGTTTGTAGAAAAGCCAATATCTTTCAGACTTAAAACAGTACATTGAGGGAGTAATGCTGCAAGCTCAGCTGCTTTCTTAGCATTGGCAGAGGCTAGTACAATTTCAACATTCATCATTTTAACTATTTAGGTTCATCTCCATAAAAGGCTACTAACTCTACCCCATCGGTAGTTTTAACCGCCCTGTTCATACCTGTAGAATTAAATGAGAAACAATATTCGCCTAAAGCATTTACGGCTATTAGTCCGCCCTCTCCTCCCATGGTTTTAAGTTTTTCCAACACTACTTTATCGGCTGCTTCTTTAAGCGATAAGCCTTTATATTCTATCAGACAAGAAATGTCATAAGCTACTGCGGCACGTAAAAAATACTCTCCATGACCCGTACAAGATATAGCACAGGTAGCATTATTGGCATAAGTACCGGCACTAATTACTGGGCTATCGCCTATTCTACCGAAACGCTTATTGGTCATGCCTCCGGTAGAGGTACCTGCAGCAATATTACCATTAGCATCGCAAGCGGCAGCACCTACGGTGCCAAATTTATGGTCGGGGTTTGGTGCTACGCCTTTAAGGTTATCGGCTTTATGATCTAATTGATAAAAGTTACTATCGCGTATTTCTATCCATTGTTCATAACGCTCTTTATTAAAAAAATATTCATCGGGTGCTGTTTCAATGCCTTGCTGTAAAGCAAATTCTGATGCACCACTACCACTTAAAAAAACATGACCAGAATGTAAACGTACTTGGTTGGCTAGAAGGATAGGATTCTTAATATGGCGCACACCCGCTACTGCTCCGGCGCTAAGGTCTATGCCGTCCATAATAGCAGCGTCCATTTCGTGTATTCCTTTTTTAGTAAATACAGAACCTTTACCAGCATTAAATATGGTATTATTTTCCATGGCTACAATAGCAGCACTTACGGCCTCTACCGCAGTTGCTCCTTGTTGCAATAGTTCAAAACCTTTATCCAGCGCCTCTTGTAAGCCTTGCGTATAAGCTTTTTCTTGTTCTGCATTTAGCATGCCTCTGTATATATTGCCTGCACCACCGTGCAAGATCATCGTCATTTTTTTCATTATTGAATGATGTTATTATATAAAACTTGTGGAGTATTTAAAAAATTAAACTTTTGAAGATTGATAGAAAAACTAATTTGGTTGAGCAGATTCGCTTTAGGGTACATACTTTTTTGATAATCTTTATAATCTTGGCTCATTATAAAAGGGAAATAAATACTTAGCATATTGCTAAATAAATCAAGCTGTAATCCAGCATCAAAGAGGTATCCAGTACCTGAAGGGTTTAGTTTTTTAGCATCGGTAAAGGTCATAAAATCTGCAAAAAAACGGATAGGCCAATTAATAAGCGGTAAATCTGTTTTTACATTAATCGCCAACATTCTATTATCGCTACGTCCTAGAGGATTTATATACATCAAGGTAGGAATTTTCATAGCGGCATCTTGCATTGAAATTTGACGGGCACCCAAGCCGGTATTCTCATTACGAGCAATGTAAGTACCATCATAGAGGTAATCATTTTCTCCTTGATAAGTACCATTTAAAAATGTACGACTATCAACTTTTGAGGTATTAAGAGTCCAATATTGTGCTGCAAAAGCTCTAAGGTAAAGTGATTTTTTAGGCACATCGTAATCTATACGAATAGAAGCATCGGCACTTAGCTTAGTAAAAGCAGTATTAGCTATAATTTGGGCGTTGTATTGAAAGGGGTGGAATGTTCTTAAATTTTTATGACTAAAATCAAGCGACCAATAATGTTGAGTTGTTTTATACAGTTCAGGGCGAAACAAACTATCAATAGCCAAGTTTTGTTTAAACTTAAATGCTTCTTCGCCAATATGATAATATTTCAACTGAATACTATTTTGAACTTTTGAGTGAGGATCTTTTTCTTTAAATAAAAATTGAATTTGGGGGGACAGCTTAAAATACTGAGCATAGAGCATTTTAGGGATATTCAAATTATTTTTTAACATTGAAAAACTTTTATAATTCAATTGTGTTTCTATCTTTTGGAAAACAGTTTTAGGATACCAAGCATAAGCCGTAGCACCTACAAAATTGACATGTTTACTTTTAAATCCATAAAGTGGACTTACAGCCCATTGAAAGCGTTTTTGTGGGATACTTAAATTATGATAAAGTAAACCTAGCCCAAAACCATCATAGTAATTGTAACCTAAAGCAGGAGCGAGCCATGATTTATTTCTATTATGAGTATTTAATCCAAAACCCAAACCAATCTGAAAAGCATTTTGACCTGTTTGGTCCATAAAATACTGATTGTTATCCGCAGTAAAATCAAGTGCTTTAGGTTCTAATATGATACTCTTAATAGAAGTATCATAAGGTACAGTTACTTGCATTTTACCTTTAAAGTTTCCAAAATAATAGGTTTTTGTTTCACCCTGTGATTTATTAAGAGATACAACTGCAGGCAAGCTAAGCTGTGATTTATTTTTAAGATGCAGTACTAAACTATCTTTTACTTTTCCAACATGGGTAATTTTAAAGTCTATAGCTTGATGTGAGTGTAACAAGGTATCAAAAAACCAATCGGTATTTTTAGAACTACTTTGTTCAATAATAGCTCTAAAGTCATTAGGTTGAGGATGTTTAAACTTCCAAGTA
Source organism: Chitinophagaceae bacterium (assembly GCA_039811245.1). Lineage (GTDB taxonomy): Bacteria > Bacteroidota > Bacteroidia > Chitinophagales > Chitinophagaceae > Rurimicrobium. The sequence goes on from JBDHYE010000043.1 coordinate 6,008, forward strand.
TCATAATATTGCTGCATAGCATACTTAAAAGTATCTGCACCTAGATACTGTTCCAAGTAAGCTAAGAGCATAGGTGTTTTAACATAAACATCACCCAAATAATTATTCATAGTAAATGAATCTGCTTTAAGTAGCACACATTGATCAATGCCGGTTGCTTGTTGTTGTAAACAGACAATTTTATCCATGCCTGGTACATAAGTGTAATTTTTTTTGAGAGAATCTTGATAAAACTGATGTGTTTTATTTTCATAAACACTATTAAAACCCTCGTCCATCCAAGGGTTGCGCCGTTCATTTGTTCCTAAAATACCATAAAACCAATTATGCCCCGCCTCGTGTATGAGCACTCGTGCCAAATCACTATTAGCGCCTTTATCTATCACTGTGATAGTAGGATATTCCATACCACCTCCGGCATGCATGTCGCCCTCTACTGCTTTAAGTGTAGTGTAGGGATAAGCGCCTACATGCGCTCCATAATATTGCAACGTAGCCCGGAGTGCCGCATGAGCATTTTTCCAATACTTATAAGATTTAGGTAAAAAAGCGGTGTAGGTATAAACCTTCTGTTCTGTTTTATCAAGTATTACAGAATCTTTTCGGAGGATATAACGCTTATCGGCAAACCATGCAAAATCGTGTACATTGTCTTGAAAAAAGCGTACCGTTTTATAATTATTACTAGATACCGGCATATCATTATTTAACAAAGAATCTACTGCGATTGGTACTTGTGCTAAACTATCCATAAAGGCTTGTTCAGCAGCAGTCATACAGTCTCCAGTAGCAAGTAAAACATAATTTTTGTGGAGTGTAATTTCAACATCATAAGAACCAAATTCACTATAAAATTCTCCTTGATCTAAATATGGAATAGGGTGCCAACCTTGAGCATCATACACAGCAGGTTTAGGGAACCATTGACTAATGAAATAGGCTTCATTGGTATGCCCTAAACGAGAAAACACTTTAGGGAGTTTAACCCTAAAGGGAGTGCTTATGCTAATTTTTTGACCTGGCGCTAATGGTTTAAGTAATGGTATTTCGATGATATCTTGATGGTCTTTATAAAAATCATAATCATGCAATTCACCATCAATTACAAACTGTAAGCTATCAATGAACCCTTTATCTTGTGGTTTTGAAAAATAAAAAGACTTTTTACGGTTGAGTACTTGTTGTTTGCAAAATTCACTTTTATCGTCTTTATAGGCATTAGGCCAGATATGAAAGATTAATTTTTGAAGAGTATCTGGTGAGTTGTTGGTATAAACCAGTTCTTCAAAAGCACGTAACACATGTGCCCTATCATCAAGACGTACTTTGATAGTAGTAGCTACATGCTGCTGCCAGTATGCCTTTAGTGTAAAAGGCATAAGTAAGATTAAGCTTAAAAAACGTAAAAAGAATTTCAAGAAACAAAAAAATTAATAAAAAAATAAGGTAAAAAAATTAAGCATTACTGACCAATGGCTATTTGAGCAATATGGACACAAATAGCTACAGCGCTGTTCATATCTTGCACGCTAACGTATTCTTGTTTAGAATGTATTCCCATTTCTCCTGTAAAAATATTAGGACAAGGTAAACCTAAAAAGGATAGTCTTGAGCCATCGGTGCCACCTCTGATACTAATGCGTTCAGGGGTAATACCTGCTCTACGGAAAGCTTCTTCTGCATTTGTCATTACGTGAGGGTGTTGAACTAAAATTTCGTGCATATTACGATATTGCTCTTTAACCTGTATTTCATAAGCAGCGCCTTTAAATGCCTCCACAGCAGCTTGCGCAAATTGTTCTAAACGAGCTTCGTGTTTTTGAAGCATTGCAGTTTCAAAATCTCTTACAATAAAAGATACTTGAGCTTGCTCTAACTCGCCACTCATAGCTACGGGGTGCACAAAGCCTTCCAAGCCAGAGGTGCTCTCAGGACACCACTCATTTAATGGTAAACTGTTTAAAAAATGTGCAGCCACTTTCATAGCATTAACCATTTTACCTTTAGCATAACCGGGGTGTGCACTTACTCCTTTAAATGTAACGGTACAAGCATCGGCACTAAAATTTTCACCTTCAAGATGCCCTCTTTCTCCACCGTCAAGTGTATAACCATAATCAGCATTCAGTTTTTTCATATCTACTGCATTAACCCCTCTACCTATTTCTTCATCGGGGGTAAATAGAATGCGGATTTTACCATGTGGAACTTCTGGGTGCTCCATAAAATATTTAGCAAGATCCATAATAATAGCAACACCTGCTTTATCATCGGCACCCA
>JBDHYE010000044.1:0-8196 GCA_039811245.1 Chitinophagaceae bacterium
TACTAATTGGTGGGCTAAACGCTGTAAGCTAATGTGTAATTTTGTAGTATTTAAAAGTGTTTTCACTATTCTTTTGCTTTTTTATCAAAATTAAATATTCGTGTTATTTTTCTATCCCTTTATTCGTCTATTTTATAAATTATAAAACGGTCTTGGTATAATACATAAACTTGAGACCTATACAATGCTGCACTGATAATCGTTTGGTTATCTATTTTAGGGAGTGTTAATGCATTTGAAGCTAGGCTTTTCAAATTATAGGCGTGCAAGGTATCATTTTTAAAATAAATAATTTGATCTCCTATTTTTTGAATTTTTGTAATTCCTTTTATCATCAAGGTGTTGAGATAAGTACCATAACGATCAAAAATTAGTATCCCTTCTGTGCTGTCTACCATATAGAGCTGATGCTCTCTTTCTAACATATATTGAGCAATAGGTAGGTAGGATAATTGTAATCTTAAATCATTTCCTTTTGAAATAAAATTGAGGTCCATATCCAGCTTGTTAAGGTGTGCGTTAAATTGGTCGTACACCCACAAAAAACCTTCTGCGCCTGCTGCAATGACTTTACAATTATAAAGCTGTACTTTCCTTAAATCTACCTCAGATTTTGGTGCAAGCATTCTATCCAATATTTGCATTGTACTGTAGGCATCATAATACAATAGAATACGCATTGGGTTGGTAACATCAACATAGCTGATATTCCCTTTGCTTAGGGCTAAATAATTGGCTAAGCTATCGCCCAATTCATTATATTTTACAAAGGAGTTGTCGTTTTTTACAAAATAAATATTGCCAAGTTCATCAATATCCATTGACTTAGCATTGAGTGCTATGCTTTTTACCACTGTCCATTGTGCTTTAGTTTCGATATGAAATAAAGTGCAGCAGCAACATAATAATATAGCAATGGATCTAATCATGGGTTTCAGTAGTCTTTAAGCCTAGTTTATGCCCTGAATGTGCAAAGTACAAAATATAAATATAGCATGGTAACATTATAGCATAGGCTAATTGTTTTGAACCAATAAGATCTGCTAGTTTCATATACAAGGGTGGTAGTACTGCTCCTCCAACAATACCCATAATAAGAAGTGCTGAGCCTAATTTGGTGAATGCACCTAAGCGGTTAATAGCTAAAGGCCAGATAGCGGGCCATACTACTGAATTTGAAAAACCTAAAAGTGCAAAACAAATGATGGCTATTGAGCCTGAGCTAAACATAGCACCTATTACAAGTGCCATACTGATAAAGGTTAAAAAATAGAGTGCTTTTTGTTGAGAGATGTATTTAGGTATGAGTACAATACCTACAATATACCCCAGCATGAGCGCGTATCCGGTATATGCCGCAAAGTTTTTAGCCGTTTCTAAAGGATAACCTAAAGATTCTCCAAAAGAGGTAAAGGTGTCGTAACTAATTACTTCTACTCCTACATAAAAAAATATTGCCAGTACACCAAGCCATAAATGAGGAAATTGAAATATAGAGGTTTTCTGAGTGTCATCTATTATTGCGTTGTCTGAACGCTCTTCTTGAATTTCGGGGAGATTGATGAAATAAATAACTAATGCCAATAGTAACAAAATAGCAGTTATCCATAGATAGGGAGCGATCACTCTATCGGCTAATGCTTGTAACTCATTTTCTTTTTCAATGGGAGATAGCGTCTGCAGCTTTGCTTTTATCTGGTCGGCATTTTTTAAAGTGATAGCCCCTAAAATAAAAACAGCTAAAATACCTGCAACCTTATTGCAGATCCCCATTATGCTGATTCTTTTTGCAGCACTTTCAATAGGGCCTAATATTGTAGCATAAGGGTTTGCTGCGGTTTGTAATAATGCAAGACCACTACCAATAATAAATAAGCCACTTAAAAATAAATTAAAATTCCTACTCTGTGCCGCAGGCACAAATAGAAGCGCACCGATAGCCATTATTACTAAGCCTAAAGACATGCCGTTTTTATACCCTGTTTTATTAAGTACCCATGAAGAGGGTATTGCCATTACAAAATAAGCTGCAAAAAAAGCACTCGCTACATAGAGTGATTGTGTATCGCTTAGTTGACAAGCAATTTTTAAATAGGGTATTAACTGACTATTGCTCCAAGTAATAAATCCAAATACAAAAAACAAACAGGCGATTACTATTAAAGCGATTTGGGCATTTACAGATGTATTTTTATTGTTCATAAGTGTTTTGTAAAATTGTCCCAAATTACGTTTATTCTTTTAAGGAATTAAAATAATTAAATGAGAATATTTTAAGGAAAGCATGATTTGAATTGCCAACATCTAGCACCTGTATTAGTTTACTGCATCTCTGAAATCTCTCCGCCTTACCAGTTTTAAATCTTGTAACACTTGTGCCTTGACATTAAGCGTAAAGTTGAACGATTTTCGATAGCCAAAAGGAATTAAACTTAAACGCATCTCCCAGCAATGGAGGTCTCTATAAATGTCAATCGAAGAATAAGTGATTTGTTTTAAAACAAAATTATAACCTGTATTAAAGGCTACTTTCCATCGGGGACTAAAGTTAATATCGCCACCCATAGTTACTGTTTGGCTAATAATAGAGCTGTCTTTTTTAGAATATACTGATGGTCTGCGCTCTAAATTGAAAGCATAATTTAGGTTGATGGACCAGGGAATATTAAAATCTACATAGTCGTTTAGACCATTGTTGCGCATAAGGTTTTTATAATCTTCACCGTTGCGGGCTTTTGTGTTTTCAGTAGAGTTTTTGGGTTTAGATCTTAGGCTGGTTCCAAAACCTATCTGTGCAGTAGTTAACCGTGCCCAACCAGTACCTGCTGCAAGTGTAGTACGCTGGCTACGACGGTTAAGGTTATAATCCCAATTATAGGGGTCAAAAACAGCACTGGCATTAATGTTAAACAGGTTGGCAATATTGGTACGACCACTAAAGCGATAATAATCCCACTGGAAAGAATCAGCAGCTAGATTGTATGAGGTGTTGAAGTCTAAGGCATCTAAAAGTACAATATTTTTAAAACCACTCTGAGTGTCTTTACTGTTGCGCACTTTCATTTGTAAGTTATTGTTTAGTCCAAATGTAACAGAACCTGTTCTGCCCTGTGGCGGCATACCAATAATGGATTGCTCATAGGGAGAAAGATATGTAAGGCGTTGGCTGGAGTCTAATCGTGTTTGGTAATAATAATCAAAAGGGTTCTTGGCAAAATCTGGACGATAGTTTAAACCTACCGAAGGGCGTAAGGTGTGTCTAAAACCTTTTATTTTACCTTTATTGAATAGCTTCATACCATAAATCTGTGTATTTAAAGTTAGGCCACCATTAAAATCTCTTGAAGCATCAAAACCTCTATCAATTGTAGTATCTAATTTTTGAAGTATGTCATTATATTGTTTGTACATCTTAGTACTATTCCAATATTCATTATAATTAGCATTAAAACTAAGTGTGATAAATCTTAGAATATTATAGTTGGCACTAATAGGGATACTGTGTTTTAAACCGTTTTGAAAGTCTGAAAATTGAACCTTAGAAAGTACAAATGCCGTATCGTAAAAACTTAATCGGTTTAACATATTGGCGGTATAACCTACAGTAATTTTTTCATACCATTTGCTGGCTCCAATTGGATTTTTGCGGGCAAAAGGTGTGCGTGGGTTTAAAAAGAAAGTAGCGTTGGGCAAGGTGACACTTACTTGTTTGGTGCTGGTATTTTGGTTATGTGTAGCACTTAGTGTAAGGGAGTAGGGCTTACCAACCCAGTTTTTAGAATAAGTAATATTTGATTGAAATTGGTTTTGTAAAATCTGATTGGTGCTAAAACTGTTATTGCTATAATAAGTTCCTGATTGGACATTTACGTTGGCATTGAAATTAACCCCCGGTAAGGATTTTGCATCTTTATTATGCGTCCATCGTATAGCAAAATCTTTTTTAATACTGGCATTGGGGTCAAACTCTTCACCTGTTTTATTGTAGGCATAGCTTAAAAATAAATTACCATTATAACGGTATCTATTTATATAATTGCTTGTAAAATAAGCGGCATAGCTGCCTTTGGTAAAGATATCGGTTTGAATTTGGGCATCTACATAATCATTTAGATGAAAATAATAGCCACCTTTCATAAAACCCAAACCTCTGTTTTGTTCCACCGTATAACCAGGTATAATAAATCCTGATCTATGGCTTTCATTATTGAGAGGGAAGAAACCAAATGGGAAGAATAATGGAGTAGGGATGCCTTCTACTTCAATATTTGCAGCTCCTGAAGCGATAGCTTGTTCTGGAATAATTTTTATCCTGTTTGTTCTGATGCCAAAATGAGGGTGCTCTAAAGCACAAGTAGTATAGATATTCTTATATCCAAAAAATGATTTGTCGGGGTTGCGTTTAATTTGGCTGCTGATAACATAACCCTCACCGTATTGTGTACGAGCATTAAAGATGATTGCTCTTTGGCTTTTAAAATTATATTGTAATGAATCGTAACTTACTTTTTCGGTGCCTTGTTCAAAAAGCGGTGCTTTATTATCCTTTGATGGAGAGTCAATACTTGGAGGTATTTTGGCCTTTGCGATATTTGTGTTTTGGTTAAACTCTATAATAGGTGCCGATAGTTTTTTACCTTCATATTCTACTTTAGCTTCACCAAACAAACTAAAATTGTTAGTTTTAAGATCCATAATGGCAGAATCTGTGGCGCTGGTATTCACAACCTCATCTAGTGCATCATCTGAAATTTTAATGCCTAATTGCTCATCATGCTTTTGGTTTAGCTTTTTATTACTGTCTTGGGCTACGTTTAACAAAAGCGTGTCTTTTTTTACACTGCTATCTGTTATATTTGCAAGCTTAGTAAGACTATCTTTTGTAAGATTTTGACTTAAACTTAATTTAGGGATACTCAAACAAATAATAAGCAGAGCGATAAACTGCGTATTAAAGAGAGTTTTAGAAAACCTTAATAAAAAAAGCTTAAGGGTCATGAATGGTTAAACAAAATGCCTGCAAAAGTAAATTTATTACAGTTAAAGACAAAAAAACAGCATACTATAAAAATATTGAAAATCGTTAAAATGAAGTTTTGGACAAGTATTTTAATCGGATTATTATCTATACAAGCTATTAATACGGTACATGCTCAAGGTAAAAGAATTGAAAAAATAGTAATCGATGCGGGTCATGGTGGTCATGATATTGGGGCTAGAGGCGCTTCAGGAATGCTCAATGAAAAAGATATTGCGCTGGGTGTAAGCTTAAAATTAGGAAAATTAATCAACGATAGTTTAAAAGGTACTAAGCCAGTATTTACTCGTACTACAGATGTTTTTATTCCCTTGGCAGATAGACATACTATAGCGAACCAAGTGGCAGCAGATTTATTTATATCCATTCACGTTAATGCGAGTCCTGGTACTTATGAACGTATAAAAACCGGCACCCGTATGGTAGGTAAGGGGCGTAAACGCCATGCTGTGACTACTTATAAAACGATACATCATAGAGAAACAGGTGCTAATGGTACCGAAACCTATGTACTGGGCTTACACCGATTGGGACAAAAAGAAGATGCTATAAGTGAATATAGTAACAATGTAACCGAAGAAGCTGGTATGTTAAATGAAAAAGACCCTCAAACGGCTATCATCATCGCACAATATTCTCAAATGTTTTTAAAGAAAAGTGTTCTTTTGGCGCAAAAAGTGCAAGAAGAGTTTGCTAGAATAAATAGAAAAGATTTAGGCGTAAAACAAAAAGGGCTTGAAGTATTGGCGGGTTGCGTAATGCCCGGTGTACTGATAGAAACTGGTTTTATTAATAATCCAGACGATGAAAGTTACTTAAACTCTGAAAAAGGACAGCAAGAAACCGCCTATGCTATCTTTAAAGCCATTAGAAATTATAAAAAAGAAATTGAAAGAAATCTGTAAGAATTTAAAAATTTATGAAGAATTTTGCAGAATAGTTTGCAATTCTAACAGATTGTTATATTTTTAAGCCTTGTAAATATTATGTACTAAATGAAAAAGAGTGTTAAACTTGTATTATTCTCTGCCATAGGCGCTTTAACCTTATTATCTTCAAGCCTATTTAGCTCTTGTAAAAGAGATAAGTGTAAAATGGTAGCCTGTCAAAATAAAAGTAATTGTAATGAAGAGACCGGCGCATGTGTATGTGCCCCTGGTTATGAAGGCTCAATGTGTGAAATCATTACCCGTAATAAATATATAGGTACTTGGAATGTAGATGAGCAAGGTACTATATCGCCTCGTGCTAATTATATTATTGCTATCGAAAAATCATTACTTCCCGGAGCTACAGATGCTGATGTTCAAATTACTAACTTGAATAATGCCACTTTTGACCGTGTGAATGCTAAAGTATCGGGCGATACAATAAACATTTATGAACAAACCATAAATAATATCAAGATTGTAGGTCAAGGTTATTTAAAAAATGACACTTATTATGGTCTTCACGGGGCAATGGTTTTACGCTATAAAGTTATTTACCTAAGTACTGGTGATGAAAATGATTTTGGTTATGTAATAGGCGCTCCTGCCGATTTACATAAATAAATCTTTGCTTTTATAGCAGCATATTTTATATAAATTATTAAAGAGGTTGTCGTTAAACAGACAGCCTCTTTTTATATCTAGTATATTTTGTATATTTAAGGAGTAAATGACTTATGAAAGCGCCAACTTTTTTTGAAAAATACATTTTGAACCTGCCAATCATTAACCGGGTTTTATCTTTTTCTAAAAAGATAGTCTTGCCGGGCTTTGAAGGAGTATCGCTTTATGATACGGGTGTTTTTTTTATCGAAAATCTCAACCAAGTCAATTTAAGAGACCGAAGCGCCGCTGTAACCTATAATTTTATTACAGCATTACCCTCCATTTTATTATTCTTGTTTACCCTTATACCTTATCTACCACTACAAGATATTCAAGTTACTTTATTATCGAGTTTAAAATTGATGATTTTAGATCAAGATACCTACCAATCTATCAGCAAAGTGCTTCAAGATTTTATGAATAATGGTCAACGTTCATTACTTTCATTCAGTTTATTATTGAGTTTGTTTTTTGCCTCTGAAGGGATTATGGGTTTGATGCGTTATTTTGACAGAGACCAAAAAGTGTATGTACAGCGTTCTGGACTAAAAAGGCGCTGGGAAGCTATAAAACTCACATTACTACTTATTTTGGTAGTTCTTGTAAGCACTGTGGCCATTATTATTCAGAGTAAATTTATGAACGAATACATACTTCAGATTTTTGACAATGTGTATTTAGTGAGAGCTACAAGTATGGTGCTTAATTTTTCTATTTTATTTAGTGCTATTTCGTTAATCTATATTTATGGACCTTCTTTAAGCCATCGGTTTCGGTTTTTCTCATTGGGGGCTATTATGAGCACTATTCTTATTGTATTGTGTAGTGTTGTTTTTTTCTACATTAGTAATAATTTTCTCAATTACAATAAAGTTTATGGTTCTATAGGTTCTTTGTTGGTCTTTTTTGTATGGTTAAATTTAAGTACCAGAATACTTATGCTCGGCTATGATTTAAACGTGAGTATCTTAACCGGTAAAGTTGAAAATTCTAGAAAACCACAAAAGAATCAATAAACTTTCATTGATCAAATAGTCTCTCACAGATAGCACATAAAGCTACAGAAAAACTAATACAAAACATCTGTGCAAATCCGTGGCATCAGTGAGCAAATAGTCTCTCACAGATAGCACAGACAGCCACAGAAGAACTAATAAAACATCTGTGAAAATCAGTGGCATCAATGAGCTAATTATCTCTCACAGATAGCACAGACAGCCACAGAAGAACTAATAAAACATCTGTGAAAATCAGTGGCATCAATGAGCTAATTATCTCTCACAGATAGCACAGAAAGCCACAGATAAACTAATACAAAACATCTGTGTAAATCTGAGTCATCAGTGAGCAAATAGACTCTCACAGATAGCACAGAAAACCACAGATAAACTAATACAAAACATCTGTGCAAATCCGTGGCATCATTGAGCAAATTACCTCTCACAGATAGCACAGAAAACCACAGATAAACTAATACAAAACATCTGTGTAAATCTGTGTCATCAGTGAGCAAATAGTCTCTCGCAGATAGTACAGAAAACCACAGATAAACTAATACAAAAC
>JBDHYE010000045.1:0-8187 GCA_039811245.1 Chitinophagaceae bacterium
ATTTTTTCATCCCAAAAATAATTTTTGTTATAAGTTTATTTGGTCAAATGTACTTATGACTTGCTGTATTTTATAATTTTTTAGAAATTATTTTTGAAATGGTACTAAGTTTTAAATTAAATGGCATGAAATATTGTAGGTATCAAATGCAGGAATTAATTTCAACCTATGAAAAAATCATTACTTACTACACTTATTCTTTGTAGCAGCTCACTTTCTATTATAGCACAGGATAGCGATAGTGCCATATTTAATAAAATAAGTACACAGATCCTTACCAAAGGGAAAAGTTATTCTGATTTAAAAGTACTTTGTAAGACTATAGGGCACAGAATAAGCGGTAGTGCTGCTGCCGAAAAAGCGGTACAATGGGGCTATCAAACGATGCTTGAAACCGGTTGTGATAGTGTATGGTTACAAGAGGTGAAAGTACCCGTATGGGTACGAGGTGAAGAGCATCTTGCGATTCAATTTAACTCTAATGAAGATTATATTGATGTCCCCTTGAGCTCATTAGGAAATAGTGAGGGTACTAATGGTAAATTAATAAAAGCTCCAATTGTGCTTTTGCAAGATTTCTCTGAATTAGAAAAATACAGTGCTGAATTTTTAGCTGGAAAAATTCTCTTTTTCAATTATCGGTTCAGACAGGATTTTGTACATACATTTCCCGGTTATGGCGATGCAGTAAAATATCGTTGGCAATCGTCTATACTTAGTGCCGCCTTTAAGCCTGCGGCTATTATTATACGCTCTATTTCAACCGGCGATGATGATTATCCTCATACCGGAAGCACCAAATACCCAGATAATGGGCCTAAAATACCAATGATGGCGGTAGGGAATAAAACAGCAGACCGTATAGAACAAGCCTGTAAAAACAATACCGTACATGCCATGCTCAAAAGTACTTGTACCATGAAAGGTGAAGCGCTATCCTATAATGTAATTGGAGAAATAAAAGGGAGTAGCAATGCTAATGAATATTTAATTGTAGGTGGCCATCTAGACTCTTGGGATATAGGTGAGGGTGCGCACGATGATGGAGCAGGTTGTGTACAAGCCATAGAAGTATTAAGAACCTTTAAAGCATTAAACCTAAAACCTAAACACAGTATCCGTGCGGTACTGTTTATGAATGAGGAGAATGGATTGAGAGGGGGTTTAGCCTATGCAGACTCTGCAAAAGCTAGAAATGAAAAACATATTTTTGCCTTAGAGAGCGATGCGGGTGGTTTTTCGCCCAGAGGTATTGAAAGCACCATGAGTACAGCACAAAGAAAACGCTTTACACAAAAATTTGCGCCCTTATTTTTACCTTATGGCGTATATGATTTTGAGCGTGATGGTGGAGGTGCCGATGTAAGTCCTTTAAAAAAATTGGGAACCATTGTAGGAGAGCTTATCCCCGATTCTCAACGATATTTTGACTTACACCATTCAGATCAAGACGTGTTTGAACAAGTAAACCCACGAGAGTTAAAACTTGGTGCTGCAGCAATGACCATGATGCTGTACATAAGCGATAAATATGGCTTATAAAGAACGCTTACCTTATTCGTTTTTCTGCACCTTAGTTGCCACATGTACCCTTTGACCATTTAATTGGACAAAATATGTACCGGCACTAAGCTGACTTAAGTCTAGCGCCAACTCGTGTTTTCCTTGTAGAATATTCACCTGCTTATCTATTAATTTTTTACCTAGAATATCCACTACACTTAGCTGCGCTAGCTCTGTGGTACCGCTATATTCATAAGACAAGTAGAAGTGATTAACTGTAGGGTTGGGATAAACCGTGTAGAAGAATTTTGACAGTCCTAAATCATGAATCGTTTTAATGCCTAATTTCTCAACATTTATAGTAAATGTTTTAGAAAATTGATAACCTTTTTTAGGCCAGAAACTACGACTCAATGCAGTGGTATCGGTTACTACTAAATTAACATCAAAACTAGGCGATAGAGCAGTATCACTATACACTTTGAGCATTGTATCGCCGGTGGCAACTAGACTTCCTTTTACGAACCATTCTACTTTTAAGGTATTAGGATTGGGCTTTACTAATTTATTTAAAGTAATCATCACCGAATCTTTTAGGGCACTTTTCATTGCCGTTTTGCTAATGCTTACAGAGTCAATTGGGTTTACCAAATTATAAATTTCGTCAATAAACGTTTGTTGGCATACGGGGCATAAAACGGTATCTAAATAACGCATCATACAATCTTGATGAGGTCTATACCAAGTGCTTGCTGGGCTAGTAGTACCATAAGGGTAAATGCCTACACTTTTATAACCTAACCAGTTTTTCCATTTAACGGTAGCAGGGTTGGTAACTGCGGTCATATTGGGTTTTTCTTTAGCAAAATAAGTACCTGCCCAATATTCATCGGCTAGACCAGCAAAAGAGTGCCCTAATTCGTGAACCGCAATTTTTACTGCATATTTATTTAATGTACCCGTAGCATATTTACCACCAGTGCCTCCGTACATTTCAGTATTGGAGAGTACTAGACAGATATCATAATCGGGTAGATTTGAAGCCAATACAGAAGCTGCAACAGCAGGTTTACCCACTACTAAAGCTCTGTGAGTCCCTCCATTGTCAAAAGTGCTTCCAAAATAATTATCAACCACCATAACGGGATCCACCTCTGTAACATCGGTAGCTGTAGCCGGGTGATTCACGCCACTTTCGGCAGAAGGTACACGGATACAATAGCTGTTGAAAAAGTTTTGATATTGTTTAAGAGGGTGGTAAGAAAAAACCATCTGATTAATAGTATCTGCTTTTTTTACAAAAAATGCTTGTTCTGAAGCAGTGAAACCATCGGGTAGTATAACAAAATTAATTCTGTTATCCCTTCTACCCTTATTTTGTAAAGTATCTAATGGAAACACTTGAGCAATACTACTGAGCGAAGAAGCCAAGAATGTGAGCCCTAATAAAAGTTTTTTCATATGTTTTTAAGGGGAATAATTTGAGTATGTTTATTTTTTAATTGCACGAACCTCATTTGCTGCATTGCAGGCTGGTAATTAATTCTAAAATCAAAAAAAGCATTGTTTTTATAATGTATTTGTTTTTTCAAGGTCTTATTGCCGTTATCCACTTCAATAAGTTCTTCTAAAGGGTGTATAAAATAAGTACTGTCTAAAATTGTGCCTTTATTATCTTCAAAATATACCACCCAAGCATCTTCACTATTTTGTTTAGCTTCCTTTTTTAAATAGCCCTCATTTTTAAACACATTATAGGTAGAAAATACTACAGAGTCATTTTGAGTTTTAGTAGCTTCTAATACCAAAGTAAGGATATAAGCTTTTGTGGTAGTCGTTTCAATATGGGGTGTATCAATAGGTGCATTGTTTTGCGCTGAAGGTTTAAAAGCAGCACAACTTTGGTAAAACATACCCAATACAAGGGCAGAAAAAAGGAATAAACTACGACAATTCATAAAAAACAAAAATAATAAAAAACATGGCGAGATGCCCAAAAACTTTATACGTATCTTTGCCCAATGGCATCTTTGCAGATTTATAATTCATATACAAGAGAAAAAGAACCTTTTAAACCGCTTAATCCAGGTTATGTAGGTTTATATGTTTGTGGCCCTACGGTATCGGGAGAATCGCATTTAGGGCATGCTCGCCCCTATATTACTTTTGATGTGGTGTACCGCTATTTGCAGCATTTGGGCTATAAAGTACGTTATGTGCGCAATATTACCGATGCTGGGCATTTTGAAGAAGAAGGCAGAGCAGCAGAAGATAAGATACAAGGGAAAGCCTTCTTAGAAAAATTAGAACCTATGGAACTGGTACATAAGTACACTCAACTCTTCCATTGGGGCATGGATTTATTTAACTGTTTAAGTCCGAATATAGAACCTACCGCTACAGGTCATGTGATAGAGCAAATTAGTATGATTGAAGCAATCATAGCAGAAGGGTATGCTTATGAAATAAATGGCTCTGTATATTTTGATGTAAAAAAATATGCCCAACATCATGATTATGGAAAACTATCGGGGAGAAAAATAGAAGAGCTGCTAGAGAGCACTAGAGACCTTGAAGGACAAGATGAAAAAAGAAATAAGGTAGATTTTGCTTTATGGAAAAAAGCTCCTGACAAACATCTTATGCGCTGGAAAAGCCCTTGGGGTGAGGGTTTCCCTGGTTGGCATATTGAATGCTCAGCCATGAGTTGTAAATATTTAGGCACAGAATTTGATATTCATGGTGGTGGTATGGACTTAATGTTTCCCCATCATGAATCTGAGATAGCGCAATCTACCATTGCCAATAAAAAAAGCCCTGTACGCTATTGGATGCATAATAATATGATTACCATTAATGGAAAAAAAATGGGAAAATCATATAACAATGTGATTAAACTTACTGAACTTTTTAGTGGGCAACACCCAATATTAGAGCAGGCGTATCACCCTATGGTTGTGCGCTTTTACATCTTACAGACCCATTACAGAAGTACCTTAGACTTTAGTAATGAGGCCTTGCAAGCCTCAGAGAAAGCGTTACGTAGGTTATGGGAGAGTTATGAAACCCTAAAAAAACTCCCCATACCAACTAATGAAGTAGCAGGTAACGAAACCTGGAATCAAAAAATAAAACAACTTTGTGATACTTGTGCAGACTATCTCAATGATGATTTTAATACTGCAAAAGTGCTTGCCAATTTATTTGAACTTTCGAGCCTTATCAACAGTATTAAAGGGGGACAAATTAAAGTCAACGAAATTGGTAATAGCACATTACAATTACTAAAAGACAGTTTCAAAACCTATTTAGAAGATATTTTAGGTTTACAAGGTATGCAAGAACAGCAAGGTAGTCATACGATAGATAAAGTAATGGCAGTACTATTAGATATCCGTAAAGCTGCTAAAGCCAGAAAGGATTTTGCTACAAGTGACCAAATAAGAAATCAGCTGTTAGAAGTAGGCATACAAATTAAAGACGAGAAAGACGGAAGTGTGAGTTACACAATAAGCTAAGTAGTAAAGCATGAAGAATATTTCAAGATTAGTATATTATTTAAAAGATTATAAAGGAGCAATTGGCCTTTACTTTTTATTTAGTTTACTGGCTGTAATATTTTCAGTAGTGTCTATGGCATCGCTCATGCCGGTACTCCAAGTGTTATTTTCTGGTCATCAAAGTCCTGTAATCAAAGCGAATCCCAGTATAACCGACCAACTCAATCAATACGTTTATGGGCTCATAAATCAATATGGTAGTGTACAAACTTTAGCCTTTATCTGTATTGCTATCATTGTATTTGTGAGTTTAAAGAATCTCTTCCTTTATTTAAGTATCTATCTACTAGCACCCTTACGTAATGCGATATTACGCCGATTAAGAAATGAGTTGTTCGTAAAAATATTAGCCTTACCGATTGGATATTTTACAGAAGAAAGCAAAGGGGATATTATGTCAAAAATGACGAATGATATTAATGAAGTAGAAATATCTGTAATTAGTGTATTAGAAGTATTTATTAGAGAGCCTTTGATGCTTATATTTTTTCTAGGTACTATGATCAGCATCTCACCTAGTCTATCACTATTCATTTTTATTTTCTTACCACTAGCTGGATTAGTAATCGGTTTAGTAAGTAAAAGTTTGCGTAAAAATGCACATATTTCACAAAAGTATCTAAGCAGTATTTTAGCCATCATAGATGAGACATTAAGTGGTATGCGTGTTGTCAAAGCCTTTAATGCAGAGCGTCATCAGCAGCTTAAGTTTACTAAGATGAATAATGATTTATTTAGAATTAGGAATAAAATATCGGCTAAGAAAGAGTTGGCATCACCCTTAAGCGAGGTGATGGGCATCATCGTAGTAAGTGTGATACTATGGTTTGGTGGGCGCTTGGTACTCAATCAACAGAGCAGTTTAAATGGCCCTGCTTTTATCACCTATTTAGCATTATTTACACAAATCATTAACCCTTTTAAAAATCTTTCTTCAGCATTTTCAAACTTAAGAAAAGGGAGTGCTGCGGTACAAAGGATTGAAGATATTTTACAACAAGAAGTAACTCTTAAAGATGATCCTAATGCCACTACGATACAGGAGTTCAAACAAGAAATAGTATTTGAAAACGTATCTTTTCAGTATGGTGAAAAACCTATTCTAAATCATATCCAGCTCACTATAGAGAAGGGGAAAACTGTAGCTATTGTAGGAGCTTCTGGTGCAGGAAAATCAACCTTAGTAGATTTAATTCCACGATTTCATGATGTAAGCAGCGGGCGCATACTCATTGATGGCAAAGACATCAGAAGCTACAAAATTGATCAACTTAGGCGCTTAATAGGCGTAGTGAGTCAAGACCCCATTTTATTTAACGACACGATATATAACAATATAACTTTAGGTACCGGAGGTGCTAAATTTGAAGATATCGTAAATGCTGCTAAAGTAGCCAGCGCAGACCAATTTATACAGAAAAAACCGGAACAATACGAAACTGAAGTAGGAGATAGAGGCGCACGCCTGAGCGGTGGTGAGCGCCAGCGTATTACGATTGCGCGCGCTGTATTAAAAAACCCACCCATATTAATACTTGATGAGGCTACCTCAAGCTTAGACACAGAGAGCGAGCAGATGGTACAAATTGCCTTAAACAATCTAATGAAAAACCGCACCTGTATTGTCATTGCACATAGACTATCTACTGTGCGCAATGCTGATGAGATCATCGTATTAGACCAAGGACGCATTGTAGAAAGAGGCAACCATGAAAGCCTGATTGCTCAAGAAGGAATTTATAAGAAACTGGTAAATATGCAAGCCTTAAAATAATTTAAGGCAAGGATAAGCATCAAAAAAAAAATATTTTCAATTTCATAATGGTTATTCATAAAAATAGCCAACAGATTAAAGTAACTTTGCACTATGAACCTGCAACATTTGCTGGGCTTATATTACAAAGATATCCGCTTAAAACAAGTAGCGGCCGCTATTGCATTGCCCCAACCGCTCATACGACTTCAATTTAAAAACCTCCATGGCGCATCAGCTTCTTTTATAGCCGCTACAATATGGCATTTAAGTAGTGCAAAAGAAGAACATGTATTAAATGGAGCTAATCATGTTTTTATCTTAAATGATCATGAAGAAGCCGCATATTTTCATAACGATTTAGAGCGCTTATGTCAATCGATGGACATCTGTTATTTTCCAAGCTCTTTTAAGAAAAATAATAGTTATGAAGAGCTTAACAGCAGCCATGTCATGCTGAGAACTGAAGCCTTAACTAAATTTTCTAAAGAGCGTAAAGGAGCTGTACTCGTAAGCTATCCCGAAGCCTTAATTGAAAAAGTGGTCAGCCCTAATACACTCTCAAAAAATATTATTTCCATAAAAGTAGGCGAGCAGATTGCACCCGAAAAACTAATGGCACAATTAGTAGCATTAGGTTTTAAAAGAGAAGATTTCACTTATGAACCTGGTCAATTTGCGCTGCGTGGAGGCATTTTAGACATCTATTCTTTTGGCAATGAACACCCCTTTAGAATTGAGTTATTTGGCAATGAAGTAGATAGTATCCGTATTTTTAACCCTGAGACCCAACTCTCAGAACGTAAACTGCTACAAGTAAGCATTTTACCACATTTAGAAACTCAAAAAGAAGCCGACACTAAAATATCTTTATTAGAATATCTACCACAGAACACAGTAATTTGGTTTAAGGATTTTGAATTTTGTTTTCAAAAAGTTGAAAAACTTTTATCAGAAATCCCATCAAAAATCAATCAACAAAATCACAGTATTGCTACAGAAGAAAATTGGTTAAGAAGCTTAGATAGCACTGATTTTGAAAATATCGACACTTGGAAATATTTACTAGCCAAAAGACATTTGATTGAGTGGCAGCAAGAGCATTTACAACAATATTTTAGTGATGGTCAAGCCATTACTATTGAAATGGCCTGCGAAGCACAACCTCATTTTAACAGGCAGTTCAATCTATTATTAAATAATCTGCAACAAAAAGCTAAAGAGCAATACAGCCTAGCACTTTTTGCAGAAAACCCTAAACAGTTAGAGCGCATTCATTCTATTTTTGAAGATCTAAATGCCTCTATTCAATTTATACCCATACCCATTGCTATTAGTAAAGGTTTCATAGACCACGAGAAAAAATTAGTA
>JBDHYE010000046.1:0-8137 GCA_039811245.1 Chitinophagaceae bacterium
TTTACCAAACATATTGTTTTTTATTGAGCAGCATTGCTTCTCCACTAATTGTTTGCTCACCTGTTTCTACATTATATACAGCGCAATCATAAAGGATTCTGTTTTTCTCAGCAAAGATCTCTTTAACCGTAATCACTGCTTTATATTGATGGTCGGTAAACATGGGTTTGAGCCATTTTAAATTTTGACTCATATACACGTGTCCATCAGCATACCATAAAGCACCAAATATTTTGGTAAAAACACTAGCCCCTAAAAAACCATGAATAATTCTTCTGCCAAACATACTTGCTGCTCCAGCAGCTTCATCAATATGTAGCGGATTTGTATCACCACTCACCTGAGCATAAGTGTCTACATCTTTTTGTGTATAACTATAAAGGTGTTCAAATTGGTCTCCAATCTTTAACATAATTATATTGTATTTAATAATGAACTGCGAATGTACTAGAAAAATAAAATATCTCTACTCGCTAAACTATTAATTACAGTTGACATAGTGTAAAGACCTTCTCTCTAAAGGGTGTTTTTATTAAATTAATTGCGTTAAATAATTGTTAGGATTAAAAAATAGTTTCATTTAATACTTTAGAATAAAAATATTTTATATCTTTGCGGCGCAAAAAGGAACTTTTATAAAATATTCGTTTAAAAAAGTCTTTTTTATAGCAAGTAAATTTAGTTTTTAAACATTTTATTAAATATATAGCAATGGCTAAACAAAACAATAGCAACTTAATGGACAGTGTGCTAGAAACTCAAAAAAATATTGTTGAGAAAATGGTAGAAAGTTCAAAAAAACTTACCAACGGCAATACTATGATCAATGAAACCTTAAATAAAGGTAGTGAGTGGTATCAAAACTGGATTGATGCTCAGAAAAAAATAATGCAATCTGGCAATACACAAGCAGAAACTTTAGGTAGTACCTTTAAAGAAAATGCTCAAAAAGCAAATGATTATTTTCAAAATTTTCAAAACCAACAAAGTCAATTTGCAAAACAGGCTTGGGATATGAACCAAAATTGGTTTAAAGCAGCAACAGAGCAAGCAAAATCTTTTGATATGAGTAATCCTGCTGCACTTTTCCAAAATTGGATGCAACAAATGCAACAAGCTTACCAAAACATGAACCAACAAAATTGGGCAAACCCTTTTCAAAATTGGTCTAAAAATATGATGGCTCAAAATCCATTTAGCATGGATAGCTATCAAAATACTGCCGATACTATGACTAAATTATTTAACCAATATGGTGAAATGATGAATTATAGTTTAAGCAATTTACAAAATGCTCTTAAAGGAAATACCCCTCAAGATGCATTTCGTAATATGATGAACATTAACGAAGGTTTTTTACGTTTTGCTGAAATGTGGACTCCATTTATGAAAAATATCCAAAATAAAACTTTTAATATGGATAGCTTCAAGCAAATGGTAAGCCCTGAAGCCTACAAAAATCTAATGGATCAGCTTTTTGGTTTAATGCCAGAACATACTGCTCAGTATTTCCAAAATTGGACAAAAATGATGCAAGATGCTTCTAAAAATTTCTCAATGAAAGGAAATTATGCAGAAATGAAAAATGCTTTCCAATCTGCTATGCCTCAAGTAAATCCTAATGCTATGATGGATCAGTTTTTAGGTTCATATCAAAACTTTAAAAACTCTATGAATAGCATTTTTGCACCAATGGGTAAGATGTTGGGTAAAAATGATTATACCCAAGCAGCTGCTGAATGGAGCGACTTAGCCGATAAAATGGTAAAGTTCAATCTTAAAAATGCAGAAATGCAGTACATGATTTATGAAAGAGGTACAAAAGTAATGGAGCAAGTGGCAGAAACCATCATGAATAAACAAGAAAATGGTGAAGAGATTGGAAACTTAATGAGTTTATATCAAGAGTGGTTAAACTTAAGCGATGCTGCTTTTGTTGAGTTGTTTGAAAGCGATGCCTATTCTGAAATTATGGCTGAAGTAGCGTCATTAAAAATGAAGCTTACAAAAGAAGCAGATACAATGCTTGAAAAATCTTTTGCCTCAATGCCAATTGCTACTAAAAGCGAAATTGAAGAATTGCACAAAACAATTTACGATCTTAAAAAAGAAGTACGTCAATTAGCTAAAATGCTGGATATGGAAACAGAAGTTGAAGAAACTGCTGCTCCTAAAGCAAGCACTAAAAAAGCTTCAAAAAAATAGTTTTAACAGCTTATAATATAAAGCCCTTATCTGAAACACAGATAAGGGCTTTTTAATTTGGCAAACAATCAATTTTATGTCTAATATTATCTAATTATTAAGTTTTGTAAAGAGGGAAATTTGTAATTAACAATAAAATAATTTTGCCAAAATATTTTTTAAAGTTGAAGAAAATTTTAATCCTCTTTATACTATTCGTACAAGGCGATATGCTTTACGCACAACGCTTTCTAACGGATATGTTAGATACCTCAACCAAACAAGGTAAAGGTTTATATCCCGTATATAATCAATTTGACCACCTCCGCATAAGTGGCTATATGCAGCCTCAATTACAATTTAGTGAAGAGCGCGGAATAAAAAGTTTTGAAGGAGGTGATTTTGAAAAAGAGGCCAACAATAGATTCATGCTCCGTAGAGGGCGTATCCGTTTTGATTACACACATTTTACCACTAAGAACAAACCTTTGGCCTTGTTTGCATTTCAGTTTGACGGTACAGAGAGGGGCGTAAATATTAGAGATTTTTGGGGAAGATTATATGAGAGTAAGTGGGAGCTGTTTTCCATTACAGCAGGTATGTTTGCTCGCCCTTTTGGTTATGAGGTAAATGTATCCTCATCTGATAGAGAGAGTCCAGAACGGGGTAGAATGTCGCAAATATTGATGAAAACAGAACGGGATCTTGGTCTGATGCTAACTTTAGATGCTCGAAATAAATATTTTCCATTACAGTGGTTAAAAATAGATTTGGGGCTGTTTAATGGTCAGGGGCTTGCTGGTACTAGAGACTATGATAGCCATAAAGATATTATTGGTAGAATAGCCATGAAATCCACTAAAATCAATAGAAGCGCTTGGAAGCTAAGTGCTGCAACCAGTTTTTATTATGGAGGCATTACCAATCAAAACAATACTTGGGCAATAATGAAAGGTGAAGGCGCTCAAGCCGTATTTTATATAGACTCAAGTGCTTCATTGAATGGAAGAAATAGTCCTAGACGCTATTTTGGTGCTGATGCTCAATTGAAAATTCCTACGGCTATTGGTCAAACAGAATTAAGAGCAGAATGGATTAGTGGTGTACAAACTGGTACTTTGGCAAGTAGTGAATCACCTGGTATCTATCCTACGAATAGCAGTGGAATAGCATTAAATCTTTATCAAAGAAATTTTAACGGGGCTTATTTTTATTTTATTCAAAACCTATTTAAAGATAAATGGCAGCTTTTAGCTAAATATGATTGGTATGATCCTAACACTAAAGTTGCAGGTTTAGAAATCAATCCTATTAAAGGATTTGGCAAAACGGATATTAAGTATTCAACACTTGGTGTAGGTGTTTTACACCATATTAATACCCAAGTAAAAGCTACTTTTTATTATGCTATGGTCAATAATGAATCCACAGCCGTGCCCGGATATCATAGTGATCTTGCAGACGACGTGTTTACCTTTAGGTTGCAATTTAAATTTTAGTTTTCCCAATATTACCAAATTATTAAGTTTTGGAAACATTCACATTTAAGTGTTCTAAAATCCTAATTTTGAAATTAATTATTAAATTATCATACAATGGGGCTTAATTCCATCATAAAATTTTTCACTCCTAAAGATCGTGTATTTTATAGTCTTTTTGAAGAAGTATCTGTAAATCTTGTAGAAATGTCAGGGCAGTTTAAACTCGCAATTAATGAGCCTGATAAAGAGAAGAGAGAGCAGTTACTACGTACCCTTGAAGATTATGAGCACAAAAACGATAATATCACCCATAGCATCTTTATAGAGCTAGGACGTAATTTTATAACGCCCTTTGATCGTGAAGACATTCACTATCTCGCTACTTCATTAGATGATGTTGCCGATTATATTTGGGCATCGTCAAAACGAATTGTGCATTATAATATAGCTGTGGTAACCGATGAAATGCGCTCTTTATCAAGAGTGATCAACCTTGCAGCTATTGAGTTGCAAGGTGCTATACAACATTTGCGAAATATGAAAGATCTTAAATCCATCACAGACGCTTGTGTGAAAATTAATAGTTTGGAGAATGAAGCCGATGATGTTTTAGATAATGCCTTGAAAAATCTCTTCTTACTAGAGACTAATGCTATTGAACTTATTAAAATGAAAGAACTTTACGAGGATATGGAGATAGTAACCGATAAATGTGAAGATGTGGCAAATGTTATTGAGTCAATAATCATTAAATATTCTTAGTCTTTTTAGTTTTTAAAAAAATATGTCCACATATTTACTCGTCATAATTGGTTTAGCCTTATTATTTGATTACATAAATGGTTTTCATGATGCAGCCAATTCAATAGCAACTGTAGTTTCTACAAAAGTATTATCACCCTTTCAAGCAGTGTTGTGGGCAGCATTTTTTAATGTTGTAGCCTATTTTATTTTTACTGACCATGCAGTAGCCAATACCATAGGTAAAACCGTATTTTCAGATTATATTACTTTGCCGGTCATCTTTTCAGGATTAATGGCGGCAATCATTTGGAATTTACTTACTTGGTGGTTTGGTATTCCATCATCATCATCGCATACGCTCATTGGTGGTTTTGCAGGTGCTGCCTTATGTGCCGCTTGGATGAAAGACCCCAGTCTGGATATACATCAGATCATTGATAGTGCTAAAATTTGGAAAATATTTGCATTTATATTTTTAGCACCATTTATTGGTATGGCCATTTCTATGTTTTATTCTTTTGTATTAATACATCGAAACCCTTGGTGGAAAATAAGTGTTTTAGCTGCTACCGCAGTAGTTTTATGGGTATTATTTGCTCATTTTCAAGACACTAAAATGAAAGAAAATGTTGCTAAATTTTTAAGAATAAATAAAAATGAACGCATCATTGAAGAAGCAAAATTGCAAATTGGACATGAAAAAAGCCAAGCTAAAATTGCCTTATTAGAAGATAAAATAAAAGCAGCAGAAATAAAGCTTGCCAAAGGAGAACAATCCTTAAAAACACTTGAACCTATAATAGAAGAATACCCCACAAAAGGAGCCGCTTGGGTGGCGCAACAATTAGCTAAAGATAGTGCAATACATTATGCAGTTATAGCACGCTTAAGTGATAAAATTAGTGCATTTTATAAAATAAACCAGTTAGAGGTATTAGCACATAAAGACACTCAATATTTAGCAAAATATCAAGCTGCAAAACTCATGGTAGATTCTTTAAAACCATGGACAGCGTTATATTACCAAGTTGGCTTCGACTCGATGATCAACTTTATGGTTAAAAAGAAAAACATGAATCCTCATGAATCTTTGACCTTTAAAGAAAAAATGACCATAGATGTTGAAAAAGATTTGATAAAAGAGCTGGATAAGGCAAACAATTTAACCTTAAGATATTTTTTAGTAGGC
Organism: Chitinophagaceae bacterium; assembly: GCA_039811245.1. Taxonomy (GTDB): domain Bacteria; phylum Bacteroidota; class Bacteroidia; order Chitinophagales; family Chitinophagaceae; genus Rurimicrobium. Next base: position 5,599 of record JBDHYE010000046.1, read on the forward strand.
GGGATATTGATTTTTATTATTTGCTTTTATTATGTTGATATTCGTAAAGAGCCATCGGCAGGGCGTTCTGCTACATTGTTTAAACGTTTACAGCTATTAAGTAGTGCTGGTTTTAGCATTGGACATGGAGGTAATGATGCTCAAAAAGTAATGGGTATTATAGCCGCTTCATTAGTAGCCGATGGTCAATTTAACGATATTGGATCGGCCATGACCGTATGGTGGATACCTATAGCTTGTTATGCTGCTATCGGTTTAGGTACTTTAAGTGGTGGTTGGAAAATTGTCAAAACAATGGGAAATAAAATCACTAAAGTAACTCCTTTAGAAGGTGTTGCCGCCGAAACAGCAGGAGCAACAACATTATTCTTGACAGAGCAAATGGGTATTCCAGTGAGTACCACTCATACCATTACGGGTTCTATAATAGGTGCTGGTGCCACTAAAAGGCTTTCGGCAGTAAGGTGGGGGGTTACAATTAATCTACTTTGGGCATGGATTTTAACCATACCAGTAAGTGCATTAATGGCTGCATTAGTTTATTTCCTAGTACAGTTATGGAGTTAATAGAATGTATTATTAAGGAAGGGGAGCTACCAGCTCCCTTTTTTATTTTATATACTAATAATAGGACTTAGTACTGTATGTAAAAATTTGATTTTCCATATTAAACACTGTTAAGTCAATGCTTACTTTAACAGTTTATCTTAATAAATTTAAGTTTACCTTTGTGCTCAAATTTTAGTATAATTTATTAATGGAAACAAGTAATCAGTTAGCAACACCTTCTGTATTAAAAAGTATGGCTAAAATGAAGTGCCCTAATTGTAGAGAAGGTGATATGTTTGAAAATAAATCTGTTTTCCCTTTAAATAAAATGATGGAGATGCCCAAACAATGTGCTTCTTGTGGGCAATTGATGGAAATAGAGCCGGGTTTTTATTATGGTACAGGTTATGTATCTTACGCTTTGTCATTGGCATTAATTACTACATTTTTTGTAGCATATTGGGTGCTTATTGGTATTAGCCTTTACGATAATAGTTTATGGAGTGCATTAGGTACTGCCATTGCGATTGTGTTTTTACTACAACCTTGGATAATGCGTTATTCAAGGGTTTTATATTTATACATGTTTGTTAAATATAAACATGGTAAACGCTGGAAATAATTTAAAGAATTATAAAATAATTTATGAAGAAAATATTAGTAGCGAATAGGGGCGAGATTGCTTTGAGAATCATGCGTACGGCTAAGGAAATGGGTATTCAAACCGTAGCTGTTTATTCTGAAGCGGATAGAGCAATGCCCTTTGTCAAATTTGCTGATGAGGCTGTTGCCATTGGACCTTCGGTATCGGCCGAATCTTATTTACGAATGGATAAAATTATTGCTGCGGCAAAAGCTACTGGTGCAGATGCTATTCATCCGGGTTATGGTTTTTTAAGCGAGAATGCTGCATTTTCACAGGCAGTACATGATGCGGGATTAATTTTCATAGGCCCTAGTGCTGCTTCTATACAGATGATGGGTAATAAAATTTCTGCCAAACAAGCGGCTAAGAAGTTTGATGTTCCCATGGTGCCTGGTACCGATGTGCCTATAAATGATTTACAAGAAGCGATTCAAATAGCTCAAAATATTGGTTTCCCAATATTGATTAAGGCTGCTGCTGGTGGCGGAGGTAAGGGTATGCGTGTGGTTGAAAAAGCAGAGGATTTTGAAAGCCAAATGAAATTAGCACAAAGTGAAGCTTTAAATTCTTTTGGAAATAGCGATGTGTTTATGGAGCGCTATGTAGCCTCTCCTAAACATATCGAAATTCAAATATTGGGTGATAATTATGGCAATTACGTTTACCTGTTTGAAAGAGAATGTTCGGTACAAAGAAGGCATCAAAAACTTATTGAAGAAGCACCATCAAGCTGTTTAACCCCTAATATCAGAGCTAAAATGGGCGAAGCCGCAATAGCTGCTGCAAGAGCTTGTAATTATAGTGGCGCAGGTACAGTAGAGTTTTTAGTAGATGAACAACTTAATTTTTATTTTCTTGAAATGAACACCCGTTTACAAGTAGAGCATTGTGTAACAGAAATGATAAGCGGTAAAGATTTAGTAAGAGAACAAATATTAGTGGCAAAAGGCGAAAAACTATCGTTTACCCAAGAAGATTTAAAAATTAATGGTCATAGCATTGAGCTGAGAATATGTACAGAAGACCCACTCAATAATTTCTTACCCGATACGGGTAGTTTAGAAATCTACCAAACCCCTAAAGGCCCTGGAGTACGTGTAGATGATGCTTATGAAGAAGGAATGGAAATTCCAATTTTTTATGACCCAATGATTGCTAAACTTATCGTACATGCAGCAGATAGAGCGCAAGCTATTCAAAAACTATGTAGAGCTATAGATGAATATAAAATTAAAGGCATTCAAACAACACTAAGCTTTGGTAAATGGGCGGTACAACAAGATGCTTTTGCAAAAGGACAATACGATACAAAATTTATTGAAAAATATTATTTTAATTTCAAAC
>JBDHYE010000047.1:0-8090 GCA_039811245.1 Chitinophagaceae bacterium
AAAACAGATAAAATAATGGGTGTTTGAAATACAAAACTCAATCCTTGTTTTAAACTTTTAAGCATCGGTTCTTTACTTTGGTTTAAAATAGCTTGTTGAGGAATCATTAAAATCGATAAAAAGGCTAAACCTAAAACCACAATTGTGATAATCAAACTTTGGCTAACTCCAAAAACACCAATACATAATCCGCCTACCAATGGCCCCAATACGGCACCAATATACCAAGCGGTGCTACTCCAACTAGTAGCCATTTTAAGGTATTCTCTATTTACTAACAAACTTAAAATTGAAAACGTAGCAGGACCTATAAATGAGCGTAAAACACCTCCTAAAAAAATACCTAAAAATATCAAATTGGCTGTTAAGCGTACTCCAAAAGTTGCCCCTTGTAAATAGCTTAAAACCACATAATATGCGGCTAAAAACAAATAAAGTAAAGTGCATAGTGCCAGTACATTTCGTTTTTCTTTTTTATCTACAAAATGCCCTGAAATAAAACTAAAACCTATTGCGGGTATAGCCTCCCAAAGCCCCAACTCACCTACATATTTTACATTTTTACTAAAATCATAAAGCCAATAAGCTAAGATTGTGATTTGCATATTTAAAGCCCCAATTAAAAACAAACGGAACATTAAATAGCGTCTAAAAATGTTATTATGAAGCACTTCATTTTTAGATAAAAATTTTGATAAAATAGACAAAGTTGTAGAAATTGAAACAACAAAATTAAAACATTTAGTAGCATAATTAGTTACATTTACAATCTGAAATCCTATTACATTTGCTCCTACGTTTAGAACGAGCAGCATCGCTTTAATTTATGACTCCTATACTAAAGATAAGTTTTGTACAAGCCTTAGCAGAGCTCAAAAGCAATAAGCTAAGAAGCTTACTATCTTTAACGGGTATCACAATAGGCATCTTTTGTATTATTGCTGTATTCACAGTATTAGACAGTTTAAAAAAAAATATTCAGGAAGAGGTATCCAGCTTAGGTAGTGATGTACTTTATATTAATCGTTGGCCCTGGATGGATGAAGGTGGAGAATATAAATGGTGGGAGTTTTGGCACAGACCTTCGATGGATATGAATGCCCTAACTTATGTGCAACAACATGTACCCGAAGCAGCAGCCTCTAGCCTACTTTTAAAACTTGAAGGGAAAACAGTAAAGTTTCAAAATAAAGAAGCCTCTGGCAGTAGTATCTACGCCGTAAGCCAAGATTATGAGAAAATGCAAAACATTGAAATAGCCATAGGACGCTATTTTAACCGTGCAGAAATAGATGGAGGGCATACAAAAGTAGTATTGGGAGAAGAACTCTGTAAAAACTTATTGGGTAATGGTTTAAACCCCTTAGACAAAAACCTACACTTGTTAGGGAAGCACTTTAAAATCATTGGCGTATTGAAAAAAACAGGTAAAAACGCTGCTGGTATGGATTATGACAATGCATTAATCATACCTTATTATGCAGCAAGTGCTGTAGTAGATGTACACTCTTTGAATTATGACCCTATCTTAATGGTAAAAGCAGCCAAAGGTATCAGCACGGCACAATTAAAAGATGAAGTGAGTGGTGCTTTAAGAAGAATACGAAAAGTAAAGCCTGGTGAAAAAGATGATTTTGCAATAAATGAGTTAAGCCAAGTAAGTGAACGTATGGATCAAATGTTTGGACTGGTCAATACCATTGGAGGTATCATAGGGGGTATCTCACTCGTAGTTGGAGCCTTTGGTATTGCCAACATTATGTTTGTATCGGTTAAAGAGCGCACCCGACTTATAGGTGTAAAAAAAGCACTTGGAGCAAAATCCAATTTTATTCTGATAGAATTTCTAATTGAAGCGGTAATGCTGTGTTTAATAGGGGGCATCTTAGGTATCTTTTTAGTATTTCTCCTCACTACAGCTATTAGCCACTGGAGCGATTTTAGTTTTACACTATCCATTCAAAATATAATCATCGGGCTATTTAGTGCAGCATTTGTTGGGGTTTTGGCAGGGTATATCCCCGCTAAAAAAGCATCAAAACTGAACCCTGTAGCAGCAATACGCTCATTATAATATTAATTTCTAAAAAAAACACTAACTTGCTTTAGCTATGACCAATACTCAGAAACTCATCTTAACACAAGAACAAATCTCTTTAAAAATAAAACGCATGGCCTACCAAATATGGGAAGAACATGCCGACCATAAAGAAATTGTAATGATAGGTATTGCCGAAAACGGATATATCCTAGCTGAGTTACTCACTCAATGCATAGAAAGCATTAGTAAGATAAAAATTCAGAAAATACAATTAAACATTAACAAGAAAGACCCTTTATTAGCACCCAGCAGCATTAGTCAAAACCTCAATAAAAAAGCGGTGATCTTAGTAGATGATGTATCCAACTCTGGCAAGGTTATGCTCTATGCCTTACAACCGATATGCGCCTACCTACCGCTTAAAATTAGTTTAGCTGTACTAGTAGATAGAAAACATAAAGCCTACCCTATTAACCCTAATTATGTAGGCCATAGTCTATCAACTACATTGCTGGATAATATCACAGTAGTAAATAATGGCAAAACCTTTACAGCAGCGTATTTAGACTAAAATATAAATAGCGCTTAATGACCACATTCAAATCCAAAATTGATGCCCTAATACTTATACCTGTGTTTAGCTTATTAAGCATTATTGCAGGTATTATGATTTATGAAAGATTATGGATAGGTTTGATTCTTGTAACCCTTACACTATTATTTAGTGCTTTTGTCATTTTTACAATTACCTATCAAATCCATCAACAGCAGCTTATTGTTCGTTGTGCTTATTATACCTATCCCCCAATAGATATTTTAGGTATTAAAAAGATTAGCAGTACTAAAAATTTTGTTAGTGCACCGGCAGCCTCTTTAGACCGTATTGAAATCCGCTATAACCAATACGACCACATCATTATTGCTCCAAAAAATCAACAGCTATTTCTTGAAAAGCTATTGGAAATTAATCCGTCAATAGTTTTAAATATGAAGTAATTCTACTTGCCTATTTTGAATATAATGCAGTATTTGTTGTTGGCTTATAGTGCATTTGAAATGCCAAAGTTAGCCCTGGAGTATAATTGGGTAGAATCGTTGGGTGCATTTGGAAACTTAAATCTTTTGAAATGTCAAAATTTTTAAGATGCGCACCTGATAGCGCCTCCATAATTTGCGCAGCATAGATCACTACCGATGCTACAATGAGCATATCGCTATTTTGTCTGTATTGATCTTGATATTGTTTTATTCCGGTTAAGCTCAATACCCCTTGAAACTCATCATTACTATTGGGATCTTCTAAGCGTGCTATATACGCCTTACGATAACGTTGATAGTTTTGTTGATTTTTAACCACCATATAGATACTGGTACCCATAAGCGCATATACGATAGGCGCTTTCCAATATTGTCTATTATATATTTGACCTAGCCCAGGCAGCAATGCCGAAAATAATGCAGCACGTTTTGGGTCTGGTTGAAATTTTTTCTTCAATAATGAATCTTTAGGTGCTTGTAAAGGCACAGTTGAAGCCTCTGTACTTCTTGGGATTACTGCTGTATCTTTTTGTTGCACTAGAGCACTGTCTTGAGCCAGCGGAGCTTGTTGTAAAGTAGTTTGTGCAGTACTGTTAATAGGTATCAAAATACTAGGCAACATAAGTATCCACAAAACAAAGAGATACTTCCTAATTGCTATGTCTGGTTTTAAGTTTTTCATTGTGTCTAGTACATTATACTTAAGCACATGGCTTAGGTTTACCTTATTTACTTTGCTTATTTTCTAAAATTGCTCTAAGCGACTGCAACTCGCAGATATGATTGTATTGTGTAACCGGCTCATAACATAGGCTCATCTCTTTAATCACAATATTTAATATATCCATACTATCTAAACAACGCATTTCATAATTTTTTTCCAATGGACCATAACCGACACTTTTAAGATGTAGGTCTATCTGCTCTTTAGGATATACAATGCCTTCAATAGGATTTAAGTAAAAAGCAATGCGTTTTACTGTTTTATGCGATTGATTAAAGGCTTGTAACTCTTCTTCATAAATAAGCAATAAATCATTGGGCAATTGTAGTAGCTGTAATGGAATATCTAAAAGCTTTGCTAAGCTAAGCATTAATATAGACAAGGTATAAAAATTCCCTTTTTTAGTATGGAGTAAATATTCCATTGAAAAATATTCAGGTAAATTTTTATCATTATTGAGCGCACAAAACTTATACTGATTATAAAAAATACCAAAAAAAATACTGATCTTTTCAATAGGAGTAAGATAATGATTCAGCTCTAACCATAAGCTTTTTCGTATGGATTCTATTTGTTTTAATAGACTAGGAACATCAAGTAGTGGGTTATGATATTTAGACAATATAAAAGCCCCGTGAAGGAGTTCGGGGTTTGAACAATCTGTCCAAGTGATTAACTCATTTTTTAAATTTTGAAAATGAATTTCATGAATTATTTCTTCCACACGTTCGTGTACCAAGCTTATAGTACTACATTCTGCCCAATGTTCTAAACTGGGTATAATCTCAACTCCGCAACGGCACAACTGCTTATTCACACTATCATAAACCTCTGTATCGGGGTCGTCTAGGAGTTGAAACAAATGCTCTATTTCTTTCTTATTAAGCAATGTAATATGCCTTTATCAATTTATATAAATAACTTTTATTTTTTCTTAGCTACGGCTTTCTTTTTAGGCGCAGCGCTTGCTGCTTTTTTAAGGCTTTCCTTTTTAGGTGCCGCCTTCTTAACTGTAGCTTTCTTTTTGGTAGCAAATGCGTCAGGCACTTGGTCTTCAATCATTTTTTTCACCTCCTCTAAGGAGATTAGCGCTAGCTCTTCAGAAGTATATTTATCACCATCAGCTTTCTTACCCAGTTTAAGCATCAACTTTTTAAAACGGATAAAAGGTCCCCAACGGCCATTTTCGATAGCTATCTTTTCGGTTTCCCATTGAACAATAAAACGGTTCGCTTCTTTTTCTATTTTTTTCTTTATCAGCTCATCAATTTCTTTTTGACTTAATTGAGCAAAATTATAAGCCTTAGGTACATTTATAAAAAGGTCATTCCATTTAATAAAAGGACCAAATCTACCGGTGCCTTTACTTACAGGCAAACCTTCGTAGAAGGCTACTGGAGCATCGGCTTCTTGTTTAGCATTTATGATTTCAATAGCTCTTTCTAAGCTAATCTGTAAAGGGTCTTCAGACTTAGGTATAGAGATAAATTGTTCATTCCATTTAATATAAGGACCAAATCTACCTGCACCGATACTTATTTCAGCATCTTGATAATGCCCCAAATTAAAAGGAAGTTTAAATAAATCTAATGCTTCTTCTAAGCTAATGGTTTCAATACTTTGAGTAGTTTTTAATGTAGCAAAACGGGGTTTTTCTTCATCGTCAATACTACCTACTTGTATCATAGGTCCAAAACGCCCAAGTCGTGCAACGACCTCTTTTCCGCTTTCAGGGTCTATACCTAAGATGCGCTCTCCTTTGATGCGCCCTGCATGCTCCATAGTATGTGTAACCACTTCGTGAAAAGGAGTGTAAAAATTTGAAATCATTTTATTCCAACCCAATTTACCCGAAGCTATTGCGTCAAACTCTTCTTCAATCTTTGCAGTAAAATCATAATTCATGATTTTAGTAAAATGCTCAGAAAGAAAATCGGTTACCACCATACCTAAATCGGTAGGGAAGAGTTTATTTTTTTCAGCGCCAGTATTTTCTTTTGCAGTTTCTTGTTGTATCGTATTTTGAGTATCTAAGGTTAAAATATGAAAAGCTCTTTGCTGTGCTTCTTTATCTTTTTTCTCTACATATTCTCTACTCTGTATAGTGCTTATGGTAGGTGCATAAGTTGAGGGTCTGCCGATACCAAGTTCTTCTAGTTTTTTAACCAATGCAGATTCTGAATAACGTGCTGCAGGGCGGCTAAAGCGCTCTGTAGCTTTCATTTTTTGAAAATCGAGCACATCGTTAATTTTTAACGGGGGGAGCATGGCATTATCCGCATCTTCCTCTTGGTTATCATCATCTTTACCTTCAAGATACACTTTTAGAAAACCATCAAAAAGCATCACCTCGCCGCTAGCACTTAAAGATTCTTGATTTGTTGAGATGGTAATTTTTGCAATTGTCTTTTCAAACTTTGCTTCACTCATTTGAGAGGCCATAGTCCGTTTCCAAATCAATTCATAAAGCTTAGCCGCCTCTGCATCTTCGATATGACTTAGGAGCATATCTGTAGGGCGGATAGCCTCATGCGCTTCTTGAGCGGCTTCATTTTTATTCTGGAAGCGTCTTGCTTGGTGATAATTGGCACCATATAATTTTGTAATGGCTTTGGCAGCACTATCTATGGCCGTTTCTGATAAATTAACAGAATCGGTACGCATATAGGTGATATACCCATTCTCATACAGATACTGTGCCAAGCGCATTGTACGTGCTACTGCATAACCTAGTTTTCTACCTGCTTCTTGTTGCAATGTAGAAGTAGTAAAAGGCGCTGCTGGCGTGCGTTTAGCAGGTTTTACTTGAATATCACTTACGGTATAGACAGCTCCTTTACAAGATTCTAAAAACTTTTGTGCTGTTTGAATCTCAGCTATAGTATCGGTATGGACAGCTTTAAATTGTACATTTTTGTTATTAATATCTTTAGCTTGGAACCATGCTTCAACTTTATAACTAGATGTACTTTGAAATTGATTGATTTCACGCTCACGCTCTACTACCAGTTTTACAGCTACAGATTGTACCCTACCAGCAGAAAGATTTTTCTGCATGCTCATTTTACGCCATAAGATAGGCGAAATTTCAAAACCCACTAAACGGTCTAAAACTCTACGGGCTTGTTGTGCATTGACTAAATTCATGTTCAACACACGGGGTTGTGCCACTGCTTTTTTAATGGCCTCTTTAGTAATTTCATGGAAGACGATTCTCTTAGTATATTTCGTATCTAAGCCTAATACCTCTGCCAAATGCCAGCTGATGGCCTCTCCCTCTCTATCCTCATCTGAGGCTAACCATACTTCTTTATTCTGAGCCAATTTTTTAAGCTCATTGACTACCTTAATTTTATCAGGAGATATTGTATAAGTAGGTTGAAAATTATTTTTCACATCAATACCCATATCTTCCTTAACTAGGTCTCTTATATGTCCAAAACAAGACTTCACTTGAAAGTCGGCACCCAGTATTTTTTCAATCGTCTTTGCTTTAGCAGGAGACTCCACAATCAATAGATTTTTAGCCATTACTACACCTAAAATTTTTACTTTATTATATTAACCTACGTCTAAAAAAAATCTTCTACACGATAGTTCACTGCTTGCAATATTAATTTTTTTGTAGGATACGGATTAAAAAAAATTTCTTTTACGCTTATATAACTCCTATTTCATAATATTAAAATACCCTTAGAAGCTACTGTTTTAAAGCTTTTTAAAGCCTATTTGAAAATGATAAAAAAATGATAAAAAAAGAATATCCATTAAAAAAGTATCAAAATACTGTTACAAATTCTTTACTTTGCTGCACAATTTTAGACTATATCGGTGAGCAAAATCGTAATCATACCAACTTATAACGAAAAGGAAAATATTGAAAAGATTATACGAAAGGTATTCTCTTTAGAGGGCAACTTTCATGTATTAATCGTAGATGATGGTTCTCCAGACGGCACTGCCGAAATTGTGCGGACGCTTCAAAAAGAGTTTGATGCTTCATTACATTTAGTATGTAGAACGGGGAAACTAGGTCTTGGTACGGCATATATCTTTGGTTTTAAATGGGCCTTAGAGCGTGCTTATGATTATATTTTTGAAATGGATGCCGATTTTTCTCACAATCCAGACGACCTATTACGCCTATACGATGCATGTGCCCATCAAGCCGCCGATGTTGCCGTAGGCTCTCGTTATGTAGCTGGTGGAAAATTGGTCAACTGGCCTTTTATCAGGAAATTTATTTCTAAAGGGGGTGCCATTTATACCAAGATAATCACTTGGATG
>JBDHYE010000048.1:0-8087 GCA_039811245.1 Chitinophagaceae bacterium
CATCTCAAAAGAAAAATGGTCGTCAGTCGATACCCTTAGATATTAACCGACGACCACCAAAGAAAATATAACATAACTCTCCATCCATTGCTTTGTGCTAAAACTGTATTTCAATAGCAAACTCTGAATGCTCGTAAATCTGGCCATTAATGAGGAAAAATATTTTATCCTCATTGTTGCTCATTACTTCGTCCACAATAAACCATTTGCGTTTTTGACCCTTTGGACTTCTATAAGAAACTCTAAACAGTGTATACAATTGTCGCAGCTTGCCAGCTGGATTAACGACTAAAATACTGTTGTAGTTACAGTAATGAACTGTGTAATTTTGTTTACTCATAGCGTTGAAATTTATCAGCGCCTTAGTTCAGAAACCAATTGTGCTGTTGGTGAACAAGAGCATTTTTAATGTTGCTAATAAACTCTGTAGCATTGGCATTTCTGTCTAGGAATGTATCAATGTAGCTACTCTTATTTGCTCCTGTGAAGAGGTTGTAAAGGCGCCACAAATTGATGTTGCCATTTTCACTTCTACAAAAAGATTCATCCCTATAATAATCCTTTGCAACAGTGGATAATTGTGAATCGCCAAATTGCAATTCAGGCAAACCATTTCTTTGTGCAGGTGTTAAGCATTGATACAATTTACATCTACCTATAAGCTGAGCAAACTGCTTTTCTGTAAGCTCGTATTGATCCAAGCTGTGCAGGAAATTGATGTGGTGATTTACGTCATAGCGGTTGAACAATTCCAAAATGCTTTGCTTTAATTGAGCAACACTATTTACTCGAACATCGCTTTGGAATCCATCTGTCCAGACACAAAGATTGGTACATACCAAATTCTGAAAGCCAATGAAAATTTTGAAGTGCTCTCCTACTCCCTTCTTGTTATACAAGTTGTCTTGTTGATAGGACTTCACCCCACCAACTGTCAGCAATAGCGTATTTCCTGCCACTTGTTCTTGTATAGAGCCTATTTCCATTGTAAAGGCCATACGCTCGTAATAAAGCGTCTTTTCGTGTTCTTGTAATTGATTGGCTGGTTTTGATTTCGCCTCAGGAATTCTTCCTTTTATGGGATGGGACAGCCTAATACTTGGCTTCATTACTGAATCTTCAATAAAGGTTTCGAATGCTGCCTGTTGCATTGCATCAATAAAATCGTAGTGAGAAATTACAGGCTCGTTGTCTTTTATAAAAACAGGAATGACGTGCTGTGTTTTTATTTCTTCTACTGTACTGCCAATTGTATTGGCCAAAATAAATGAACGTTCACTAGTGTTTTCAATAGTGTTGAGTTCGAAAGGGGCTTCTGTATTACTTGTCGAGATAATCGAGAGAGCGGTCTCTGTATTCATAATTAGGTGATTTTAAAGGTTCGTGAAAAGGTTTAGTTTGTAATTGATTTTTCTTGTTGGTAAAATGTTGGGCGTATTGATCCTGATACTCTTTAGACTGTTGATAGAGTTCAATTAATTCATCCACGCTTTTACAAGCATTGATGCGTTCTGAAAAGTCCTCTGTACCTTGATTGCACCATTCCAATATTTGTGTTCCTGTTTCTACAGTAGGAATAAAAGCAGACTTACCAATAAACAAACTTGTTCTATCTTTAGATGCAGTAGCTTGGTGGCTCAAGTTCATTTCGAATACCAGGGTAAATTCATAATCAGTACCCTCTCTTGTTATGGCTTTTAGTCCTACTTTTTCGGGTACCATTTTGCCATTCTTTTCAGTCATCACATAGTCTTGCTTAGATCTAATGGTGGCGATGATATGCACATTGGCCTGCAAAATAGCTTGTACAAATTCATTGTGTTTTGGTGTAAGCTTCGACCAATTAGTAAAGCTGTTGCCAGCCATATTGCTATGAATATCCAGTATGGCTTGCCATTCGTGCGAAATGCTGTCAATGATAATAACTTCCATACCTGCATTAATGCACAGAAACAGTGCTTCAATGTACTTCTCTGGTGTGTAAGGCGATGTAATATTCAAAACAAAATACTGACCTAAATGCGCATACAAATCTGCGCTTTGGTTTTCTGTGTCTACCACCACTATTTTACTCCAATCTTTACATAAGCCATAGGCAATGAGTAATGCTGAATAAGTTTTGCCTCCTCCTGAAGGCCCTTGGATAGCGAGTTTAATTTTCGCTTTTTTTCTTGATGCTTGTTGTAATTGCATTGTTGACTTTTTTGTTTTTTGTGAAGAAATATTTTTGGTCGTCGATTGTATTTGCTTGGCATTTTGGGCGACCGACTAAAAAGGAAAAAGACCAGGAGATAGAAATCCCCCGGGCTTTATTCGACCCCCAAAAGCAAAATTTAAACGAGCTCTGTTTCTGTAGTCTCTACCATCATAGCACTGCTTTCATCTGGCAAATAACCATAGCGATGAGCTAATTGAATCACTTCACCAGTCTCTGGCAAAGTATAATCATAAGGCTCTGCTTCTTGCTTAACAATTCGCCCTGGCATTTGTTTACCAAGCATTCTTTTAGCCATTGCCTCTGTAAATGTGGAAGACACAAAACAGCGCTTAACTGTGGCATAAAATCGACCATTTTTCGTCGATTGTACCATTTCTAAATCTCCTGTAAGCTCGAGTGAGATAAAGGACTTTCCTTCTTTTGAAGTTCTTACGTGATAATTTTCTACTGTTACCATTTTTAATTTTTTTTAGTGAATAATACCCCACGGGATAAGTGGCGGGGCTCAATTTGCATAGGGGTTTTTCCATTGTGGTGGTACCCGATATTTTTTGCGGAAAAAAATTTTTTTTTCAGAGTAGCCACTACTTAATGCTATATCTATTTTAATGAGGATTTCAAATTCACTTTTTGTAAAAAGGAATCATTTTAGAAAGGTGTAGGATAGCCCGCACTTCTTAGAAATAATGAAACCAATGGTATCATTAAAAAAATGAGACAAAAAAAACAGCCCAAAGAAGCTGTTTCATAAAGTTTGTTATGTGGTTTAAGTATTTGAAAATAAGATTTTGTAATAAAGAATTACAAATTGATAAAAACCAAATGATTTTAGTGTTTTTTTATCTTAATTTTACTAAACATAATTTGGTTTATATGATTGCTGACAACAAAGAATTCAACAGAGTAATTGATTTAATCAACAATGGTGAAAAGGTCATTTTTTTGTCCGGTAAGGCTGGTACAGGCAAATCAACTTTTTTGAAAAATATTGGCAATTACACTTCAAAACAATTGGTAAAAATTGCGCCAACAGGTATTGCAGCGCACAACATAGGTGCTACAACAATTCATTCCTTTTTTCAGATCAGACCAAGTGTATATGTGCCTGACGACAAGCGATTGAGAACAAAGGCAGATAAGGATGATACGGATCCGAGCACCATTTATGATCATTTTAAATTTTTTAAGGAGCGAGTTGAGGTATTTGAAAAAATGGAATTGCTCATTATCGATGAAATCTCAATGGTAAGGTGCGATACTATTGATGTGATCGATAAAGTACTTAGAGTATTTAGAAAATCGGAAAATTTACCATTTGGAGGTGTACAAGTTTTAATGGTTGGAGACCTTTTTCAATTACCCCCAATTGTCAGCTATTCCGAAAGCAGCATCATAAACACATTTTACTCTGGTAAGTACTTTTTTGATGCAAAGGTGTTTGGCAGCGCCCCCATAAAATTGGTTGAACTTGAAAAGGTATATAGACAACAAGGAGATGCTGAATTTTTATCGCTTTTAAATAAGATTAGGAACAATTCTATCTCGCAACAGGAAATAGACCAATTAAACCAGAAATATAACCCTACTTTCAATGCAAGTATGGAAAAGGGATTCATTACCATTTGTACCCACAATGATAGCGCCAAATTGGTGAATCTTACGCAATTAAATCAGTTGAAAAATCCTTCATTTACTTTTAGGGCTCAGATATCAGGAAAATACGACCCCAGAGATTACCCTGCGGAATTCGATTTAGAACTGAAAGTGGGCGCTCAAATAATGTTGATTAAAAACAATAATCTGAAAGGTTATTACAATGGACAAATGGGCACTGTCACTGAAATTAAAAATGATCAAATTATAATTCAAACGGGAAATAATCAACAACTAAGTGTGGAGTTTGAAATTTGGAAAAACGTGAGTTATAAATGGAATGCCCAAACAAAAAAAGTAGAAGAATTTGAAATTGGCTCTTTTAGTCAATATCCTTTGCGCCTTGCCTGGGCAATAACAGTGCACAAAAGTCAGGGCTTAACTTTTGACAAAGTTTTTGCTGATTTAGGTAATGCATTTGACACAGGAATGGTTTATGTAGCGCTTAGTAGAAGCACTAGTGCTAAAAACTTGATTTTGAAATCAATGATAGACTCAAGTAGTATAAGTGTAGATAGTGCGATTATAAATTTTTTGGAAAGTTATAAAAACAAGCCGACCTCAAAAAGTGCAATGGTTGAACTACTAATTATCAAATCAGCCGTCAACAAAAACGGTGTTCATTGGGCGTTAATTGTTAAAGACGAAGGTGACATTTACGTTAAAGCGTTTGTAAGTAACTTTAAAGCTCAAAAAGTAGGTGATATGATAAGATTGCCAAGAGTCATTGCTGACATCTGTAAATGGACAGACTGTACATTTGAAGATTTGATTGAAATTGCAAATATTGAAGTGAAAAACGGAAATGCAAATCAATCATTAAAATCATTAGAATATGCTATTAAGGAATGTGGTGACGTCAAAAATTCAAAAAAAATCATTGAAGCTTTGCAAAATGCGAGAACATTGATTGAGGACAAATATCGTAAAATTGAACTCAACGTTAAAAGAGAGTTCAAAACATTAGAAGAACTAATGAACGCCTAAGCTATTAATATAGCATTACATCAAAAAACAAGCCTAATATAACAATGTTAGGCTTGTTTTTATTATTTATTGTCTCAATTATTCTATATGAATCAATTTGAATTTTCGACCTTTCAGATTATAGGATTGTTTAGCGCAGTGCTAATATTTTACTTTTGTTGTTTTACTTCTTTATTTTTGGATGATTTTACCTGTAAAAGTAATTTTTTTTGGAAAAGTTCCAAGAGTTTTTTATATTTGCAATAACAGAAAAAATACTTCTTGTGTATTTTGTAAGGTCTTTTTCAAATCGGGGATGCAGAGAATATTTATCCCGTCGGTTGAAAATAGCAAATAGAATTACGTAGGGTTCTATTCGTGAAAATTAAATCCTCTAAATATCACTACGACCTTGTCATAAAGTTTGGCACGTTGGATGCACGATAGTCATCTATCTTTTTAGAATAGCAAAGTTTCTCGCTATTCATTATTTATGGGTTCCGAAAGGACAAATTTTTATTGTAAAGTGCCCTTTACCGATTATGTCGAGTGGAGGATGAAATTTTTTATTAATCAGATTGCCTAAAAGCAATCTTAAAATTATTATGATTATGAGTAAAAAAATACATACTCAAGCCATTAATGGCACACAAATTTTGAATCTTCACCCAAATACTGAAGATATATGGCTATGGGAGAATTACATTCCTGCAAAAGGAATTTCGGGATTAACAGGTGCTTCTGACTGTGGAAAGTCAACTCTATTAAGACAACTAGCCTTAGCTATAACGCAAGGATCTGAATCATTTTTAGGCAGCCCTATATATCCAAAAAACAAAACAGTGCTTTATGTAAGTTCTGAAGATGATGCTGTTGGTACAAATTTAAGTTTGTCAAAGCAAGCTAAGGGCCTTGGAATTGACCGTATTGACAATTTGCTGTTTTTGTTTGAGACAGAAAATTTGATTGAGGACATAAAGAATATTCAAAAAGAAAATCCATTAGACCTTGTAATTATTGATACCTGGTCGGACAATTTTCATTCTAACCCAAATTCTTTTGCTGATGTACGAGCTGACCTAAAAAAATATAAAGAATTGGATTGTTCGGTTTTGTTGTTACATCATAATGTAAAAAATTCCGAAAAGTCAGCACCGGACAAGAATAAAATGAATGGCTCACAGGGTATGGAAGCTAAGTTGCGTTCACTTCTGGAGTTGCGTATTGGCAGTAATTCTGAAGAACGATTGCTTACCCTATTGAAAGGGAATTATGTGCCTCACGAAATGAAACAAAAATCAAGGGTGCTTAATTTGGACCCAGAATACTTACTATTTGGAGTATGTGATGATAACCGAGAATTTGGAGTTTCTATGTCGAAAACAAATGTAAAGTACGAAAAGGAATTTTGGATTCCTATTTTAAGTGAGTACCAAAAAAAAGGTTTTTCAATTCAAAGGGCAGTTTTGGATATGAAATTTACTCATCCTGATAAAGATGTACCTAGTGCTACTTGGTTCAAGGAAAACAATCCACTTGGTCGGTCAGTAGCTTAATCATAGTATTTACCACTGACGACCATTTTAAAAGCCCACCCATTTAATTGAGGTGGGCTTTTTGGTATCACAAAGTTTATTAAATAAATTTTAAATATTTTTGGTGAATAACTATATATTTAGTATTTTTGCATTAATAGCAACAAGCTAAACACTTGTTTACAGATGGTGAGTAACTAGAAATAGGTCAACCCCATTTTAGAAGTTGGATTATGAGAGTAGCGTGAGATTAAAATCTGTCATCGTGAAATTGGTTTTCTCCAATAGCTATTGAAAATGTGATTGATATAAGCTTGTCGTTGGATAATATATACCTATAGGTGAGGCAAATGTCTCAAGGTTTCTGAATCAACAGAGTAACGCAACGAAATTTATCCAAACACTTTATAAAGGAATTTGTAAAAGTGGTAAGGCTAGAAACGGGGCAAGCGAAATTCAAATCATTAAATTCGATAGAATGTACAAAAGAAGTAAATCTCTTAAGGGGATTTTTATGCTTATAAAACAATCTTTATATAAAAAAGGATATTTCTCGACATAAAAAAATATCCAAACAAAAAGAAACAAATTATTGTATCAATCCAAAACAATCGAAGCTTATAAACACTACACAGTGAATGAGCTTGACCAAGTACGAAGCAAAGACCGAATGATCCTTACCATTGATGGTAAATCCTATTTTAGAAAAGGAAAGCTTTTGAAGCCTAAAAAACATAAGGACGGCTACCTATTTGTAACACTTACAAAAGAAAAAATCAAAAAGAATTTTTATGTACATAGGTTAGTGGCTGAAGCCTTCATTCCTAACCCTGAAAACAAACCCCAAGTGAACCACATTAATGGAAACAAATCAGATAATACAATTAGTAATTTGGAATGGGTTACAAATGCTGAGAATTCTAGACACGCCTACAACAACGGCTTATATTTTCGTATTGAACATTTAAAGCCTAAATCGCAAGCTGTTATTGACACAGTCAACAATACTTGCTACCCTACCATTAAAGAAGCAGCCATTGCCCTCAACCGCAATTACACCGTTATAAGAGAAATGCTCCAAGGGAAAAGAAAAAAAACAGTTCCTTTGGAGTATTGTGATGGGTGTTTATAAAAAATTAGTAAGTGCGCAATATCTTTATGCATCTACTATTTTTAAATTATCTCAGCGGAATTAGAGACTTGAATTATTTTTTGTAAAATCAAAATGCTTTCATCAACTGTATCATATTTTTCAGAACTCCCCAAATATTTCCCATTTTCAGCACGTAAAAGCACTCTAGAAGGAACATCATTCAAAAAATAATTATCAACTCCTATTTCGCTCCTAGCAGCCTCTTTTACAAGCTTTATGCCATTCAGACAGCCTCTTCTCGTTTTATAGAACGCACTGGTCAATAGTAGCACTCCATCATCATCCAAGAGAATAAAGTAGCATCCTTCAGAAGGATTAAATGTCTTAATTACAAATTTTGCCATTGATTGATAATTTAAAGTTGAGGTTATTTCGTAAAAATAAATGCTAAACACTGTATATTCTGTACCAAAGTACCTTTTTATTTTGGTTTCGTAGGCAAATTCGATAGGATTTTCATAGTGGGGTCTATTTGCTCCGAAAATAGGAGGTATTTCTGAGTGGGTATTACACTTAGATTACAATTCTCCGAGGTTATGCATTCTTGCCCGCTGGGCAAAAC
>JBDHYE010000049.1:0-8024 GCA_039811245.1 Chitinophagaceae bacterium
TTGATTTACAACATCAGCAAAATTATACAAGGATATTTTATCGTTCTCTTTTAAAGATTTTACTATATCTTTTAAAGTTAATTTTGTATCAGAATTTATACTCTCATAAATTAAATTTTCAGTTTTATAATAAGCATCTGTCCAAATAACGACTTCCTTGCAATTAATTTTGTCTAAAATTTGTAGATATTGATCTCTCACCAATTTTACAGCTTTGACTACTTCTAAATGAGAAGAAAAATAATAATCGTTATCTCCTATTATATCTTCAATAAAAAAATTCCATGTGCTATTAAATGGAAGAAAGTTAAGTTGGAAAATACCTGTCTCATAAAAATTTAAAATAAGCTCATCCTCATATTTAAGTTTAACGGGTATATTAAGACTATAATCGCAATAAACATTATTTTGTAATGGTTTACTATCGTCATATTTGAAGTATTCTACTGTCAAGTTATAGGTATTTTTCGAGCCATTGTCAAAAAACACATGCTCCATTTCATGTTCCGCTTCTATGTCTTCATAAAAAGTAATAAAATCAACGTTTAAATTAACGTTTAAAAGCTCTAAAATAGGTTTAACGAAAATGCGATAATCGTTAGAATAAAAATTATACTCTCCAACAGCATTAATTGTTTTTGCTATTCCCATAATTGTGCGCTTCCTTTTGATTTTTTAATCTATTCACTTGCGGCTGATATCCTTAAAATAAAGTTTATCTATTATTTCCAACGTAGTGTTTTAAGCAGCTGTTCAATATCTTTTTTGAGAAAATCATTAAAGGGTTTAAGCGAATCGGCATTGGGTGTACAGTTAAAATACAATGCACCTCTAATAAAATTTTCTGTTGAATCGGTGGCTACAAATTGATATTTTGATGCGGCATCTCCTAGCCATTCATATACATATCCATGTACTCCAAAATGATTTTTAAACGCTAAATCACTTTGTAAACCATCGGCTTTTTTTGTATGGTAATAAGACATAAAATGTGCATCTTCTAATAGTTTAGTTAGTGTTTGCTCACTCGTAATTTTTTTATAGGATAAATAAATGGTTCCATTCATCTGTGGAAAATTGATATTAATCCAATAGGGGTTTTCGGGGTTTTTCTCAAAGATCAAACTGTCTTTTGAAATGCTGGCATAGGTAGGGTACTCAAAAGCATAAGGAAAATTATTTTGCTCAAATAATTGATAACTGTGCTTTGCAGGGGTATCGATACGCGCATATCCTTTGGGTTTAGGGGTAAATACCTCTGGCCTACAAGCACTAAAACTTAGTATAAAAACAAGTAAAGGAATAAAGACTTTTTTCATTTTCATTTGTAAAAATAACGCATTTTATGTGTGTATGCTTTTAATTTATTATTAAAAAAAATCGGCAGTATAAATATACTGCCGATTAAAATCTTAAGCTTAAACCCGATTGCTTATCTTATATTATCATTATAATATTTAATCTTACTTTTACGCATAAGCATATCTTGTAAGGTATTTGCTAATACTCTTTGTAATTGTTGATTTTCTTGAGCTTGTTGTTGTTGGAAAACAGCAGCCTCATTTGGATTTATCACAGCAGGGAATTTGCTTTTAACAACCATATAAGTTACACCGTCTTGGCTTTTCATAGGTGGAGCAAGTACACCTACTTTAGCTTGTTTTGAAAAAGCATAACCAATAGCTTTAGGCTCATTACCTACATTATTTAAATAAGGTGTAGTACTCGTAAATGAATCTGCACTTAATATAGGCTGACTACTCGCTCCTGATAAAGCTTCTAAGCTAGTTTGTCCTTTATATTTTTCAATAATTTTATCCGCTTTTTTCTCTGCTCTTACAATGCTCTCAATTTGTGGTTTAATCGCATCATTAATCTTTAAAGTGCCTTTAGGTTGGATATTGTTTAATACTGAAATAATATATCGATTATTAGGCGCACTAATTTTAATCACTTCCGATACATCATTTAATTTAGCATCATACATCCAGCGTACAATATCTCTAGCACTACCCATACCTTGGATACTGAAGTCTTGTACTTTCACCTGATCGGCTAAACGCTCTTGTAAGTTTAAGGCTTTTACACCTTCATCGAAAGATTTTGCATCATGATATTTTGTAGCAAATTCGGTAGCCTTAGTATAGATGGCCGTTTCGGTAGCATCACTTGGGAATAATGCTTTTACAATAATGGCAAACTTCATAGCATTAGTAAAATCTTTTTGGTCGTTAATTTTTACGATATGGTAACCAAATTGTGTTTTTACTACTTTCATATCTCCGGTTTTACCCATAAATGTAAAGTCGTTAAACTCTGGCACCATTGAACCATAAGCGAAAAAACCTAAATCTCCACCTTTTTCACTATTTTGTTTATCTGCCGAAAATTTTAAAGCAATCGTGTCAAAGTTTGCTTGACCCGCTTGGATAGCAAGCATTAAACTGTCTGCCATTTTGTGTGCAGCACTATCATCCATGGTTTGGTTGGGCTGTATTAATATATGTTGTGCTTTAACAGAATCTGGTAAAGATTTTCCCTCTAAGGATTTAATTAATACATAAGAAGTACCTTCTAAATAGGGTCCATAAATACTCCCTACTGGTTTATTAAAAATAGAATCTGCATGGGTAGAACTAAAAGATTTTTTAGTAAAATAATAATCTCTAAAACTATTTTCAGAATATTTATTTACAAAATCTGCGGCATTGGCACTCGTTACATTTTGCATCTCTGGTAAAATACTTACTAGCGATTCAATAGCTGTAGCGGTATCTTCTTTACTGGGTACAACATCAAAAGATACATATTTAATCCCTCTTAGCTCTTCATTAATTTCAAAACGTTTTTTATGTTTTTGAATATAATTTTCTAAATCTGCATCAGTAACCGGTGCTTCATTATCGTTAATTACAGTATTGGGTATTTTAAGCAGCTGGATACTTGCCATCTCTTTTTGTTGACCCATTTTATAATCTACCATAAACTTAGGAGCATATAAACTAGCACCTATAAGGTTATTAAATTTTTGAAACTTAGTTTGATGAATTACAAATGATTTATAGTCTTCCCAATTTTGTCTTTCCTTCTCAATCATATTAGGGTCGCTGCCTTCTGGTGGCGTTTTAAGCTGGTTCTCATATAACTTTATACGACTAGCGTCAAACATACCGGTTTCAGGATTTGTAAATACAGGATACTGCATAATCATAGGACTAGGATTAGCACCATAAATCAAATCTCTTTGTTCTTTTTCAGAAAATACGATACCTAATTTTGATAATTGTTCATCAACTATTTTTTCATTAATTAAATCTCTGAACGCTTGGTCATGAATTTGATCTCTAATATCATCTGTCAAAGCTTTGCCTTGATTACTTATATTATATACCGTAGTATATTCACTAATTCTTTTTTCTAAATCTAAGGGTTCAATAGATTCACCATTAACCTTAGCTAATTGTGTACTACTACCAAATATTTTTCCTGAATTACTTGTAAAAGCATCATTCAATACGAAAGCTATTAATGATACTGCTATAACCCCACCCGCAATTTTTGCGTATTTATTTCTAATCTTTAAGATGATAGACATATTCTATACAGAATTAAAAAATGATTTATCTAAATTTTTTAAAAGAGCGCAAACTTACATTATTTTACTGAAAATGTTACATTTTATAGCTAAATAGTATCTTGTTGCTACCTAACTTATTAGGGTTTAGTAGAATAACCATTATTAGGGTTTATAGTTTTCCCATAAGTTTGTGGATAACTGGTGAATGAAAACTTTCTAAACTGGGTAAAATAATATAGTTAATACACAGTTGGCTTTTTTAAATATTTCAGACCAAAAGTTAACCCAAAAATAATTTAGGTTTTACACATCGTTTTCATTTTTACAGTTTTTGGTTTTTATTCACATTATCAAAAAAGTATTTGTTAATCATAATTATGAAGAATACTACCTTTACACATTATTTGAAGTGAATAAACTGTGGAATAAAAGTGAGTAAACTAAGTTTCTGATAAAAGCAAATAGGAAAAGTTTTTTATTTCCCCATATTCAGCCTCCTAATGATAATAATCTTTTTTTAAAAAAATTTCAATAAATATTTAGAAAAATGAATGAAGCTAAAATTTTAGAATCTGTTCAAAAAAATGGTTTTTACGATAAAGAAATAGATCCAAGTTTAGATTTATTTGACGAAATCAATAAACTAAAAAAAGAAAAAAATGCCATTATTCTGGCACATTATTATCAAGAACCTGATATTCAAGATGTAGCAGATTATATAGGCGATAGTTTAGGTTTAGCCCAACAGGCCGAAAAAACAAATGCAGATGTAATCGTTTTTGCAGGAGTCCATTTTATGGCAGAAACAGCTAAAATTTTAAATCCCTCTAAAAAAGTATTACTTCCTGATCTAAATGCAGGTTGCTCCTTGAGCGATAGCTGTCCGCCCGATTTATTTGGACAATTTAAAGCTAAACATCCTGATCATTTAGTGATCTCTTATATTAATTGCTCAGCAGGTATTAAAGCTTTAAGCGATATTATTTGTACCAGTAGTAATGCTAAAATGATTGTAGATTCTCTGCCTAAAGAACAAAAAATAATATTTGCTCCCGATAGAAACTTAGGTGCATATATCAATAAACAGAGCGGTAGAGATATGCTTTTGTGGAATGGCTCTTGCCAAGTACACGAAATATTTTCATTAGAAAAAATTATTCGCTTAAAAGAAAGACACCCTTTAGCTAAATTTATAGCACACCCTGAATGTGAAGAAGCGGTGTTAAAAGAAGCTGATTTTATAGGTAGTACTTCTCAATTATTAAAATATACGGTTACTCAACCTCAAACAGAATTTATAGTAGCTACAGAAGCAGGTATTATTTATCAAATGCAAAAAGATGCTCCGAATAAAACATTTATTCCTGCACCTCCTAATAATAATTGTGCTTGTAACGATTGTCCTTATATGAAACTTAATACTTTGGAAAAATTATACCTTTGTATGAAATACGAGCAACCTGAAATTATAATAGAAGAGACACTTAGATTAGCTGCTAAAAAACCAATTGATAGAATGTTATCTCTCAGCCGACAATTTGGATTGGTATAATTTAATACCAAAAAGTTTTATTTTTTAAAATTATGCATTAACTTAGCCTAAATTTAAAATTTTCCTTATGAAAACTAAATCTTTACTTAAACAAGCTTTTGTAGCTGCACTAGGTCTATTTAGTGCTTCTTCAGCTTTAGCCCAAAATCCCGTTAAAGAAAATATAGCAGGTAATATTGGCGGTACTCGTTTTGTAGTTACAGCTCCAAGCGCTATAGCAGGTATTAAAAAAATAAATTATGCTACTTGGGGTGCAGCTGCTTCTCCTACTATTTCTGGTAAGATTATTGAAAAAGCTTATGATACCTTAGGAGCTGCTACTTTATTAAATGGTACCGGTGGTTATCCTACATTAACCGGTAAATTTGCCTTAATATTTAGAGGTGCAGGAATATCATTTTCTGATAAAGTTAACCGTTGTATTGCAGCTGGTGCAATAGGAGTAATCATTGTAAACAATGTACCCGGTGATCCAGTAGGTATGGCTCCTACGCCAGCCGGCTCTACAGTAGCGGTTCCAGTATTTATGATATCAGATGTTGATGGTGCTGCTATTAGTAACGAAATAAAGGCTGCTCCATTAGGCGCTGGTACTGTAATTATGACTTTAGGCACTTGGAATACAGGTGGTACACACGATTTAGGTGTATTAGCACAATACCAATCTACTCCACATGCTATGAATATTCCATTACATCAATTAAAAGGTAGCGCAGGTACTTTAGCTTATAAACATTATGTAGGTGGCGCTGTAGCTAACTACGGTGCTGCCACTGAAACAGGTGTAACTGTTACAGATTCTGTATTTTGGACTCCCACTGGAGGTTCTGCTGCTTATGTTACTAATAATAGTTATACTGTAGCTTCAATTTCTGTAGCAGATTCTATTCGTTTTGGGTTTGGTGCTTCTGCTCCTTATGAATTAGCTGCTCCTACTACTACTGGTAAGTATGAGCATCGCTATTCTGCTAGCTATGGTAATACCGATGATTTTCCTCAAGATAATAAAGCATCTATAACTCAATATGTTACAGATTCTATTTTTTGTAAAGGAAGATACGATTTTACAAATAATCGCCCAATGGTTAGCTTAGGTATTCGCCCAGGTGTTACACCTCCAGTATCTTTTGTATCTGGTGATTTATTCTATATTAAAAATGGTAATTATGCAGCTAGAAAAGTACAATTTAGTTTATCAAATGATGCTGCTGCTACTTTAGATGGCTTTTTAGTAAATGTTTTTGTTAGTAAATGGGTTGATGGCGCTGGTGGTGATCTAGATTCATTAGTTCAAGCTGGAGAATTAACCCCTGTAGGCATTTGTGCTAAAAGCTTAACCTCTTCTGATTCTACAGGTAAAACACTTACATTAGATGTATTAGATATTGTTAATCCTACATCTGGTAAAGTAGTAAAATTAGATGGTAATTCTTGGTATTATATTGGTGTTGAAGTTCCTGCTAGCTTATTTATTGGCATTGACGAAAGTAACAGTTTCTTTACTCGTGGTTATGCTCAATGGATGTTAGGTGGTGCTAAGCCTGGAGCTTTCGTATATGAAACAGCAGTAGGATTAACTACATCAGACTTTGCTACATTTACATCTACAGCTACAAATACTTTAGCACCTTATCCTTTCTCAGGTAATGCATTATACATCGATTCTGCATTCTATGATAGATTTAATGAAGTACCTTCTATAGCATTACATATGTCTAAAGACACTTCTACTTCAATTAAAAATCTAATTAACACATTTAATGGCACTACTTCAGTTTATCCTAACCCAGCTGCCGATAATATTAATATTGAGCTATCTTTAAAAGAAATGAGTTCAAAAGTTAATTATCGTTTAACAGATTTAATGGGTAAAACTGTAATTGATTTGACCCATTCTAATGTATTGAATGAGAAGTTTACTATGAATCTAAATGGTATTAGCAGTGGTAATTATTATTTATTAATTGTAACCGATAAAGGTTTAGATGTTAAAAAAGTAACTGTTAAATAAACAGAAGTTTTTTAGACTTAATTTAAGCATAAAAAAGCGTGAAACTCAATTATTAGTTTCACGCTTTTTTATTGTTTATGTTTTTAATCTTATCTACCCATATAGACCATTAATATTTGGATATCACTTGGGTTTACGCCAGATATCCTACTCGCTTGACCTAGAGTTCTAGGTTTTATTTTTTCTAATTTTAAACGTGCTTCAGTACTTAAAGCACTTAGTTTTTCATAAGAGAAAGAATGAGGGATTATTACATTTTCTAAATGTAACATTTTTTGCGCCAGTTCATTTTCTTTTTCAATATAAACTTCATATTTATATTGAATTTCAGCTTGTTCTAAACTGAATTGGTTATAAGCTCCTATTTTATTTTTTAATTCTGGTACATTTTCTATTAAATCTTTAATACTAATATTTGGTCTTAAAAGTAATTTAGCAGCAGTAGTTTTTTCTTTTAATATAGAATGTTGATTTTGTTCTAAGAAATGATTAATCGTTTCTGGCTTAACACTTATTTCTTGAAGTTGTTTTTTAATAGCCGCAATTTCTTCTTTTTTGGTATTGAGCAATTCTACACGTTCATCACTAGCTAAACCTAATTGTATAGCATAAGGCGTTAGTCTTAAATCGGCATTATCTTGTCTTAAAAGTGTTCTATACTCAGCTCTACTGGTAAACATTCTATAGGGTTCATCGGTACCTTTACTAATTAGATCGTCTATTAATACGCCTATATAAGCATCTTTTCTACTCAGTATAAACGGTTCTTTGTTATTAATTTTATTATGTGCATTGATACCTGCTATTAATCCTTGACAAGCAGCTTCTTCATAACCAGTTGTACCATTAATTTGACCAGCAAAACAAAGGTGGTTTATTTTCTT
>JBDHYE010000050.1:0-8015 GCA_039811245.1 Chitinophagaceae bacterium
CAAAACGTTTTTCAGTTGCTGCCTTCTTACGATATAGACATTGCTTATGCCTACCGAGGTAAAGGGTTTATAAGAACTATAGGCGGCATACTGCGCCACTTATTTAATGGGCAAGTTAAAGAAGTAGTAAAACGAATTAAGGTGCTTTATAGCACGAATAGTTTAGATCCTTTTGATAGTTTTGAACAGCTTATTGCGCTACACCAAACCTATCCATTAAAGGCTACAATGTTTATGCTAATGGCACAAAACACAGCTGCATTTGATAAGAATATTGCACCACAACATGCTTTAATGAGAGCTCTTTGTACTAGACTGCATAGTGTATTTGACATTGGGATACACCCCTCTTATCAAAGTAATACTACACCTGAATTGCTACAGAGTGAGCGTAGCACCTTAGAGCAAATAATCAACAGTCCTATTTTAAAAACAAGGCAACACTATATAAAATTACAGTTGCCTATGACTTATGAACGTTTACTCGATGCTCAGCTTTATCAAGATTATAGTATGGGCTATAGTACCCATTTAGGTTTTAGAGCAGGCACCAGTCATTCGTTTTGTTGGTATCATCTTACAGATGAAAAAGCTACCACCTTAAAGGTTCAACCATTTTGCTTTATGGATGCTACCGCGCATTACGAACTCAACTACAGCGCTAAAGAAGCTTTTGAACATTTAGAACAACTCTACCAAAAACTTCAATCCTTAGGAGGTACTTGTAGTATTATTTTTCATAACTACGCCTTAGGTACCGCCCCCGAATGGCAAGGCTGGTGGGCTGCTTACAAAGCTTTTGTACAACAGAAGGTGGGTTAGTGGGGGGTACTGCTTAAAATTTTTTTCTTAGCAATTGGACTACCACAATAAAAGTTTTTTTAATTCATAACCTTTGATTGGCTTCAAAGTTAGTCATAGTAGGACTTTTCACGATTTTGAGCCTAAATTTTGTCCATTAAGCCACACTTATCAATAGCCTAAGCTTCTACATATTAAAGATAGTATCGGTTCTCTTTAATATATGCTGCAACGCTATCGGGGCAAAGGTATTGTATGCTTTTGCCGTTTTTTATTTGTGCTCTAATGTATGAGCTAGAGATATCAAGCATAGGGGCTTTAGCCTCTGTGATGCTAGCATTGGGGTAAAGTGTAGGTGCTGCTTCGTGCCCGGGTCTTTGATACACGATAATAGGATAATCTCTCAAAAGTATGGTATAGTTTTTCCAACGTTGAAGGTTTTGAAAACTATCGCTACCCATTATGACACTAAACCTATGCTTAGGATAATGCTCTTGTAAATGGGTGAGGGTATCAATAGTGTATGAAGGCTTAGGCAGTTTAAACTCAATATCACAGGCTGCAAGTTTATCATTGCCCGCAAGGGCTAAATTTACTAAGTGCAACCTATGATATTCATGCAGCAAGGTACTGCTCTCTTTAAGTGGATTATGCGGAGAAAGTACTAACCATACTTTGTCAAAGTCATAATGCTCTGCTATGTGGTTGGCAATAATTAAATGCCCTGTATGGATAGGGTTAAAGCTTCCAAAATATAAACCAATACGCATCTAAGTAGAAAATTTATAAAGAGGCTTACATAAAATCGTATGCTCTACGTGCAATGTTTAAACGGAGCCCTGTATAAATGCTTAAAGATTTGTTTTGAGGGTAATAATTATTATCGTACTGATAATTTCTATAAATAAAACCCAAGTCAAAATAAAAACGTGTAGCAATCTTATAACTAGCGTTAAGGCTCATAAGCATACAAGTGCTGCCTAAACCATTGATCATTGTAACACCATAAGGTTTAGCAAGGGTATTGTAGCTTCTAAAAATATCATTACCATAGTTTAAACCTCCTGTATCTACCCCTTTACGATAGTACATAAGTTTGCCGGTC
The DNA here is from genome assembly GCA_039811245.1 of Chitinophagaceae bacterium. Lineage (GTDB taxonomy): Bacteria > Bacteroidota > Bacteroidia > Chitinophagales > Chitinophagaceae > Rurimicrobium. The sequence goes on from JBDHYE010000050.1 coordinate 1,907, forward strand.
AAACTAATGCGCTCTGAGGCTTGGTATTGTGCTAGTCCAATAAAATCCCTAAAACCTGAACCTAGAGGGTGAGCCAAGGGTTGGTTATAATGAGAGTAATTGGTAACGCTATCAAAATGAGAATAAGCATAAGGTCTTACACAGTTAAGCTCTGCTTGTAGGTCAAGATTTTTAACCGTAAAGGCATCAAAATATTTAGCACCAAGTTGGAAGCCATATTTATTACCCCACCATTTATTAGAGCCTAAGAGCTCTTTAGATTTAAACTCGTCTAAAAATAATTGACCATATACTTGTACGCCTTTGGTAACAATAGCTTTGGCACTAAAGCCCAGATTAACGTTATCAGGGCTACCATAATTTCTTTCTAATGCTCTAAAGAAAATAATAGGATTCATGTATCCAAAAGAGTAATGGTCTGCTCTCTGGAAAATCACATTTTCAAAAAGACCTAAATTAAGCCATTTGGTGGCATTGATACTAAGATAGTGTGTAGTAGAATATTTTACAGGTAACTGACGGTCGGCGCCTCTTACATAAGGTGGCATGATTTCTGAATAAATATTTTCGTAATTCAGTTTCCAAATGCGTGTATTGAGTTTTACAAAAGTACTGTTTGCACTAAAATCGCTTAAGAATAAGCTTCTAATACCATCACCAATAAAGTTTTTGTCATAACCCATACTCATGGTTAAATATTTTTTTACGATAGAAAAATCTACATAACCACGGGCCAACATATAATCAAAGGTTTTAGACCCGGGCACATTCTGATAGTAATCTACGCCGGGTACAGCAGAATTGCGCAAAATCCAGTTCCCCACATAAGAGTTGGGTTGCTCTTGATTGTCGGTGATATAAGTATAGAAACCTATTTTATTGGCAATACGTCCTCTAAGTTCAATACCTCTGGAGCTAGCCCCTAAATTTTGGCTTGCACTAGTACCGCCTACAGATACTTTTTCGCGCATATATTGTGCACTGATTACCGGATTAACGGCTAAGAAAAAATCTTTATTATTGACTTCAAAAAAGTTGGCCTTGCTCTTGTAGAAGGTGTTAAACCAAGGTTTTTTGCTGAGCATTTCGGCTTCTTTGTAAGGTGCCCATTCTTGGCTAATACCAATCGCTTGGCGGATATTATAAAGGTCTAATTCGTTTGAGGTTTGATTGGGTATTACAGCTTCTCCTTCATATTGGTAGGGCATGTATTGTAGCAGATAAGCTACTGCCTGCTCTCTTCTTAATGGTTGTGTATTTAAAAATAATTTTTCAGAGAGCTGACCACTTTTAGTTTCTAAGCGGTCTAATAAATGGTACTCTGGTTCGCCAAATGGCAAATAACTACTTTGTCCATAAAGAGTGCTATGTGCCACTAAGAGTGCTAAAGAAAAGTATATTTTTTTCAACATCATTTTTTTTTCGTTTTACAATATCCTAATTTGCCAAAAGTACAGCATTCAACAAATATATACGAAAAATAATGTCTATAATTATTAAACAAGCTTGCCTCGTTAATGAAGGGAAGCAATGGGTAGCCGATGTATTGCTAAAAGATGGCAGAATTGAAAAAATAGATCAACAAATTCAAAGCAAATCAAACACGCAAGAAATAAATGCCGAGGGTCTGATTTTGATACCGGGGGTGATTGATGATCAAGTGCATTTTAGAGAGCCGGGACTAACCCATAAAGCCAATATTTACTCTGAAAGTCGCGCTGCTGTGGCGGGTGGCGTAACCAGTTTTATGGAGATGCCGAATACGAAACCTCCAACACTTACACAAGAATTATTGGAAGAGAAATATCAAATTGCAGCACAAACCGCATTAAGCAATTATTCATTTTTTATGGGGGTGAGCAATGATAATATTGAAGAGGTCTTGAAAACTAATAAGAAAAAAAATGAAGTGGCCGGTATCAAAATCTTTATGGGCTCTAGTACGGGGAGTATGCTGGTAGATAATTATGTTACCCTCAATAAGATTTTTGGTGAAGCCGAAATGCTTATTGCTACGCATTGTGAAGATGAACGCATCATAGCCGAAAATAAGTTAAAATACCCCAATGCAGACAGTGCCGCATTCCACCCTTTAATACGTAATGCAGAAGCCTGTTTTGAGAGTTCATTTTCTGCCATACAGCTTGCTAAACAGAATGACACCAGACTGCACATACTGCATATTAGCACTGCTAAAGAGCTCCAGCTGTTTAGCAATATGCTGCCTTTAGAAGAAAAAAGAATCACGAGTGAGGTCTGTGTACATCATCTACATTTTACGGCCGATGATTATGCTCAATATGGAAACTTGATTAAATGTAACCCAGCTATCAAAGGGCCAGAAAATAAAGAAGCCCTGTGGAAAGCCTTGCTAGATGATACGCTTGATATCATAGCTACAGACCATGCCCCACACACCTGGGACGAAAAACAACTGCCTTATGCCGAAGCCCCTGCTGGCTTACCTTTGGTACAACACCCCTTACAACTTATGTTATATTATGTAGCTCAAGGTAAAATTAGTCTTGAAAAAGTAGTAGATAAAATGGCGCATGCTCCGGCTAAATGTTTTCAAATTAAAGAACGGGGTTTTTTAAGAGAAGGTTATTATGCTGATATGGTTTTAATTAATCCTAATAAGAAAGACTTAGTTCAAAAATCTAATCTGTTCTACCGTTGTGCTTGGAGCCCTTTAGAAGGTTTTGAGTTTCCGTACAGTATTGACCGTACTTTTGTAAATGCTCAAATTGTTTATGAACAAGGTAAGCTGATAGAGCAAAATGCGGCTATGCGTTTAGCATTTAATCGATAAAAGTTATTAAATACATACATCAAACATTTCACATAAGTTTTACTTTTGTATTTTAAACAGCGTTTTAAGAAGCCTGTCATAACACTAAATTATTTTTTTATGAAAAACATTAAACTACTCCTCTTTTTTATTTTGCTCGTCATAGCACAAGCCGCACACGCTCAGTGGCGCCCTACAGGTAATCTTAATGTTTTCTCTGAAGATGGCGATCGCTTTTATTTAATCTTAAATGGTGAGCGCTATAATGATGTACCGCAGACCAATGTTAGGATTGAAGAATTGCCAAATCCTTATTACAGTTGTAAAATTATTTTTGAAAACAGTAGAATTCCCAGCATAAGTAAAAACAACCTTATGGTGGCCGATGTTAATGGTCAATTTCAAGATGTGAGCTATCGTATTAAAAAAGACCGTAAAGGTAGAAATGTACTCCGTTTCTATTCTAATATTCCTATACAACAAAATATGATACGCCCTACAAACTGTGTTACGTATCGCTATGGAGTACCCAATGTAATTATTAGTGGTCCGGGTTTTGATGCTCAAATTAATATGAGAAATAGAAATCGTTATCAGCCCGATGAGTACACTTATGACCCCGATGAATATACCTATAGAAGAGAAACTTACAGAACAGACCCTTATCAGAATTATCCACAAGACCGCTATCATCAACATGACGACCGTCATCATAACAGACCTCAGAATAATCCTTATGGAGGTTGTAGAATGGTGATGAATTCAGCCGATTTTGCAGCAGCATTAAATACTATTGGTAGCAGCAGTTTTGATCAGACCAAGCTCTCTACTGCAAAACAAATAGTGAGTTCAAACTGTATGAGCAGTAGCCAAATAACACAAGTGATGAACCAATTTGGTTTTGAGTCTTCAAAATTAGATTTTGCTAAGTATGCTTATAGCTTTTGCGCAGATCCTAATAATTATTTTAAAGTAAATAATGCATTTGGTTTTGAAAGCTCTAAAACAGCTTTAAATCAATATATCCAAAACTTGCGCTAAGTAATTGATAAACTAGTTTGAAATGAAAATTCTATTTCTAAAAAAATTTAGTGAAAGCTAAACAGGTTTCAACATTTTTCCTTTGATAGATTTTGGTATTCAAATTCTAACTTTTTGCAAAACCTAAAGTAAAGCCTAAAACACAGCACAAGATTTTTCTTTGTGCTGTTTTAGTTTTAGTATTTTTGATGTTCTATTTTAAATTAATAATACGGATAGAGATAAAATTAGACATTGTTTTTGCGTTATAAATTTGTAAACATGAAAAATAAATTAGTTACTCCGCTTTTATTTTTAGCGCTATGCAGTACGGCACTTAACGCTTGCGTAGTAAGTGCTAAAAAATATACTGCATTAGAAGAGCGAAATAATAAATTAAGGAGAGATAGTATTCAAGCACAACAAGAAATATTAGGGCTGAATGGAGCATTAAGTAAGCTTAAAATAGAAAAAGAATTAAGTCAGACTCAATTAGCGCAGCGCAATAATCTTTTAGATAGTAATAACGAAACCATACAAGCGCAACAAGCCCGATTGGCTGCCCTTCAAAAAAGTATTGACGACCAAAAGCAAGCAATCGAAAATATTAAACAAACCATTACTAAAGCACTTGGCAATTTTAGTAGTGAGCAACTAAATGTATTTCAAAAAAACGGAAAAGTATATGTAAGTATGTCTGAGCAACTCTTGTTTGAATCGGGGAGTGCAGAAGTTCAGGCAATGGGCAAAAGCGCCTTAGAAAGTTTAGCAAAAGCCCTCAACGAAAATCCAAGTATTAACATCAATATCGAGGGGCATACCGATACAGTTCCTGTGGTGAAGAGATTTCCAGATAATTGGGCGCTTAGTGTAGCCCGAAGCACAGCGGTTGCAAGGATATTAATAAATGACTACCAAGTGCCGGCCTCAAGAATTATCTGTAGTGGTAGAAGTCAGTTTTTACCCATTGCAGATAATGCCAGCGCCGAAGGTAGAGCCAAAAACAGAAGAACCGAAATTATATTAGAACCTCAGCTAGACCGCATCATGGAGTGGGTAGAAGGTACTAATAAACCCTAATTCATTCAATAATGTTACTTCGTTTTCTTTGTTGTTTTATTAGTTTTTTAGGTCTGTTTCTTAATGTTGCTGCGCAAAGTGATTATGACAAAGCACGTAGCTACCTAGATCAAAAAAATTATAGCTTGGCAGCGCCTATTTATCAAAAATTAATAGAGCAAAACTCAAGTAATGAAGAATATTATCAAGACTACTTGACAGTACTAAAAGCTTTAAAAGAGTATAAAGAGGCAGAACAATTAGTGGTAAAACAATTAAAGACTAAGCCCCAAAATCCCTTACTGCTATTAGACTTAGGGCATATCTATTGGGAAAATAAAAAACAAAAAAAAGCAGAAGAAATCTATCAACAAGTACTCGAAACCATTAATGGTGATGATGTGCTCACTCAAAAAATTGCCAATAATTTTAGCTTACATCAGCAAACAGATTGGGCCATAAAGTGTTTAGAAAAATCAGCTCAGATAATTAACATACCAGGAGTGTACAATTTAGCTTTGGCTAAGCTCTATGAGCAAAAGGGAGATTTTGAAAAAGCGATTAGTCTAGTGATTCAAAACAACCTCAACAGTCCGGAGTTTAGTGGCGATGAAAGTACTGAAGCCATGCTGCTTAGCTTAGTAGGGCAAGATGAAGAGAAACAACTCAAAGCTCAAAAAGCGATTGTAAAATTATTACAAGCAGCACCCGAAAATTATTATTACAGTCATTTGCTCAGCTGGATTTTTTCGGTTCAAAATAAATGGGAGCAAGCATTCGTTCAAGTTAATGCATTAGAAAAACGAGCCATAGAACCCGGAAGATTTTATATGGATCTTTCACAATCGGCACTTTCTAAAAATGCTTATTCTGTAGCATTAAAAGCTTGCAATGCATTAATACAATTAGGACCACAGAATCCCCGTTACGCAATGGCTAGGGAGCAACAGTTGGTAATTCTTTTTCAACAGTTAGAAAACAGTACATCAGCAGATAAACATCAAACCGAAACATTAGAAAAAGAATTTGAAAGTTACTTTACTGAGTATCCTCAAGCTTATTCTAAAGCATTATTAAATGAGTATGCTCGCTTTGAAATGGAGTATGCCCACAATACTCAAAAAGCCATTGCCTTACTTGAAAAAGCACTTGTTACAGTACATAGTAATCAGTTTTTTAGAGGCACTACTAAATTACAATTAGGTGATTATCTCCTTATTGAGGGTAAAATGTGGGAAG
>JBDHYE010000051.1:0-7898 GCA_039811245.1 Chitinophagaceae bacterium
CTTATTGTTTTTAAATACCGTACCATTGAGTTCTATTTTTACTCTAATTTTATTACAATAAATTACACCGCCAGAATCTGATTCATTCCCTTCAAAAAGTATTTTGCCGAGTTTATAAACATTTGGTGATGAAGAATATGCTGTATCAGGTACTCCACTCCCTATACTCAAAACGGAGCCTTTACCTATTCCGGGTGTTAATGTTTTATTGCCCTTAATGATAACACTATCTCCAATTTCAAGTATAGTTGATGAAGACATTAATATAATAGCTGCATTATAATTAGAATCTGATGTATTATTAATAATCTTTACTTTATTTTGAATATAAATATAATTAGCACCCAAGAAGATGTTATTACAAGATTTACAATTTGATGTTCCTATTTTTTTATATGAAAGAAAGTGATTGTTTTTAAATTCAACTTTATCTTTTAAGATAATTTTTACTGCATCAAGGATGCCTGCACAAGTATCATTATAAAATTTTACATTATCTTGAACTAATATTGAACTAAAACCGTTTTTAACAATAGGGTACTCAGAGTCTGATTTTAAATTTCTAAAAATACAGTTTCCTGTAATTTTTAATGTATCAGTAGGAAAACCAGGACCTGGTGCATTAATAGCCATACCAGCATTTTGAAAGATAATATCTTTAACTGTGCATCTAGAATTTGTGGTTAATATGCTATAACGTGCTCCAACGCCGTCAATAATAGTAGTATCTCCAGCATGAATAGTGCCGGTATAATTAATTATTTTTTTTTTACTATTCAAGCTATACTCATAAAAAGTATGTGCACTTAATACAATACTATCACCACCTAGGTTGGCGGCTTGTATGGCAGAATCTATCGTGCTGTAGCTTTTATAAAATACCCCTGAGCGGTATAGGTCTGCGTGCTTTTGAGCGCTGCTACAGAATGCACTCAATAGCAAGGCTATGCAAAAGAGGAGCCAATATTGCGTTTTCATTTGAATTCAATTTTATATAAAAACAGCACAAACATTTATCTTGAAAAATAATGTTTGTGCTGTTCTAATTGTTATGATTATTGTTTAGTAATTTTAAAAGTTTTGGATGCTTGGTTCGTATTACTCAAATGGAGGAAAAAATGACCTAAAGGCAGCTCTTGGCTACAGTCGTTTACAAATTTTTCTATTTGATAGCCTTGGTATTTTTTAATGATTTTACCTTGCATATCGTAGAGTTGAGCAAAACAAAATTGGTTTTGCCAAGCATAAGGCAAACTCAGCTTAAGCGTATGAGTAAAAGGATTGGGATAAACATTGAGTTCCACATCACTACTGCGTATTAAGCCTTGGTTTTGAGCAGGGTCTGTTTTTTTGTAAAAAGGGTTGGCATGTGCAATATTTTTATGTTTTAGGGCGTATGCATAATGGTTGGTGGTATAGCTTACCAGTCTATTGGCTACATCAATATTTCTATTGATAGCAATGAGTGGAGTGCTGGTAGGGTACACATCAAAAGAATCGGGGATAATGGCATATTCAGCTCCATAAGAAGAGGAGATGCTAGAAGCCCCCAAAGTAGCCGTAGCGGCTATATAAGTGGCGGTATAAGCAGGCGATAGCGTATAATAAGAGGGCTCTGTGCTAGCCCATACCACTACAACCTCATCGTTGGAGTTTAAATTATAAGCGATATCGGGTATTGTAGCTACTGAGCCGGAATGGATAATATTGGGCAAAGGGCTACAGCTGCCATCGTTAATAAGGGCACTGTAAGCTCCGGAGCCGGCATCGCAACGTAAGGCAATATTATTGCCAGAGCTATTGTAAGCATACGTATAAGCCCAATGGTCTAAGGCATACATGTCAGGGCAATCAAAATTAACGGCATTGACGCCAGAAGGAAGACTGTAGGAGTCGAGTGAAGAAATAGTACTGCCACCCGAAATAAAAGTATTATAATCTGTTTTATACACGGTTTCTAAACCGCTGGAGCTGTTGTAATACGTATAATATACATAATCAGTTGTAGAACCAAAATCTCTATTAAATGCCAAATCAGGGTTGATATTATTGGTAGGAGAACCTGCTAAGCTACTCAAGCTATATGCACTGCTTGGGAAACTTAAAGTGCCCCCGGTTAAGCTTATACCATAAGACCAGATAGTTCCGGCATTGCTTAAAATGATAGCTGCATTATCGCCATCTAAGTTGATATCCATACTTATCCGCTCATAAGCTGTAGGTGCCGGGCTTATGGGTATAGTTTGAGTGCCCATATAGCTGGCTGTAGTGCTGGGTCCAGCCCAAAGCCACCAGCTCACTTGATACAGATTACTGGCTGCATTATAATAAGCAGCAACAATAAAATCGCCTAGAGCTCCTACTCTTAAATCTACGGCATTAGGTACATTAATCAGTTGGTCGCCTACAAAAGGCAATGACGAGCTAGTAAGGTCGTGCGTGCCAAGGGCAATGCTGCCTCCACCGCCTGCTGCGGCGCTATAAGTCCAAGCTACAATGTCTAAACCTTTATTTTTAGTACTGTACCAAGAGTGAATATGGTCTGTAGAGAAATTGGAGAGGTAAGCCGTAGTATCGCTTAGGTAGTCTGTAATTAGTGCCGGGCTAGGGTAGTTGCTGGCACTAATAAGCGGCATTCTAAATTGAGCTTTCAGAGATGAGAAACTTAACAAACTCAAACAAATACTGAGCAGCATAAACTTTAAGCTTTTAAATTTTTTACTACTGTGCTGTGCTGTGCTGTGCTGTGCTGTGCTGTGAAGCATTTAATTTTTTCATAATTAATTTTTTAAAAGATTAAGAATAAGGTATCCACAAAAGGCATTTAGAGTAAAGGTCTTTTGTAGTTTAAAGTTAGTGGGAAATGTTAAGATTTCCAAAAATATTTTTTAGAATAGCTTAAGACTGTTATGGTTAAAGGGTTTTGGGGTGTAAAAAAAGAGGCTACCCTAATGCATTGGGGTAGCCTCAAAGGGGGAGTTTAGCTTGGGCTTTGTAAAAATGTGGAGAGCTATAAAAAGTTAGGCTTTATTCAATAATTTTCCAATAACCTGTTTTGTCGCTACCGAAGCGTTCTATTCTTTTTTGTTCTTTAAGGTCTTTTATTTTTCGTCTTACAGTGCTTAAACTCATACCCAAACGCTTGCCAATTTCAGTTGCAGTAATATTCTTTTTTTGCTTTATTAATGACAATACAGTGTCATTTACAGTGTCATTTTCGGGTTTTACAGTGTCAATATGTGCTTTTACAGTGTCAGAAAAATGAATGTGCATTTCACGATTTTTAAGCGAATGATTTTCGTGAAGCAACAAGTTTGAAAGAAAGCGAATCAGAAATTCACTTCATACTTGTTTACAATTTTTTCAAATGGGTAAATGTCATTTAAAGAAAATAACACTTTTAGCAGCTGTCGCCTTACCATTTGAATCTGCCCAAATTTGAGTCGTCTTGTAAATGTCTGCTATTTTAGCAATGATACACCAAAATTCAAAATAATTTTTCTATCCTAATGATCAGAGCAAATGCTCTTGCTAAAGTATTAAGCTGCTTTTTGATTTATTTACATCACCCATTAAAAAAAATAGATAGGGGTTTTAATTTATACAGCAAATAAAATGTCTGTTCCATTATTAATTTTTGAATAGCAGGTCTATTAGGTAGTGTGCACTTTGGGCCAGCGATAGCAACGGATACCCCGCAGCGCAGTGTAACGGAGCGAGGAGTAGCAGTGGATAGCGCGGTGCGTAGCAGGCCCCCCAAAAAAAGAAAAGCACCACTCTAAATTTTTTTAGAGTAGTGCTTTTAAGTGGTGTTACGGCTTGTTAATTTTATTTATCGCTTAGGCTTAGGCTAAACATTTGTGCATAATTATCGGCTAGTTTTTTAGCTGTTTCGCCGGGGTCCATAATTAAGGGAGTAGCTGCAAAAGTAAAGCTGTTGGGACCTTTGAGTACCTTGTTAATGTCTGCGCTGAGATTGATAAAATGTGTGTTGTTGTTGATTTCGGCAGTTTTGTCAAAGCTTAAATCCAATGTACGAAGTACACTGTTAGCCCCTTTAAAGCCGCCGGCATGCATTTGGTATTTATTGGCAGAGCCGGTAGATTGTGGCGATGTGCCTTCGAGCTTAAACATAATATAACCGGTGCTCCAGCTCCAAAACATGCCGTGTGCTGGGTCTAGTGCCCCTGATTGTGCCCCTGATACATTTCTTAAACTATCTACCCCAATGGTAAACTGTATAGACTTATAGCTTGCTGCGGGTACATTGGCAATGCTAAACTGCAAAGAACTACTATCTGATGCTTGAATCAAGTGGTAGCTTTCGGGTTCATTGTAGGTACTGCCATCGGCTTTTACCAACTTGATATTGCTGATATAGTAATTAAATTTGCTTACCTTAAACTGTTCTGCATTGGGGCTGGTATATTCTTGGGTATTGAGCACAAGGGCGCTACTGCCTACTACATTATTAAATCTTAAGGTAAAGGTGCCGTTTTGAGGACTAGAAGTATTGTTGGTGTTTTTTTCTTTTTTACAAGCGCCTAAGCTGCACAGCAGTAATAGGGCAAAAGAAGTTTTTACGATGCTTTTAATCATAGTTGTTTTTATTTAGTGTTGATGGTTTGGAAGGATACGTTGTTTGTTTTTTTAGTTCCGTTGTGGTCCACCACAGTGGTAAAGGTAAGCATTAATTCTTGAGCATTGTTGAGATTATTGACCCAAAATGTATCAATATGAAATGTACTGCCATGGGCATGGGCTTCATAACTCATAAGTTCTTTTGCATCGAGTTTAGAATTGAGCAATACGCTATAGCCGTGCATTTCTTGGTCGTTACTAATATGCGCTTTAATAAAAACCGTATCGCCATAGTGATACTCGCTTTGCGCTTTTGGGCTCATGATATCTATTTTGAGTTGGCTTGTTTTAGGTTCACTTTCTTTTTTTTGACAAGCGTTCCATAAGCATAAAGGTGCTACAAGCGCTATTAAGATGATTTTTTTCATTGTAAGTTTTTTTAAAAAAATTAATTAAAGTAAGCAATACAGACCACATTCTAGTCGGTATTGGTTGGTTTGTAGTCCATTGGCATAGTGTTGATAATAAGGTTTAAAATAGAGGCTTCTAAAGCCTAGTTGGCGGTACTGTATTTGGAACCCTGCACCAATACTGCAAAGGATACCGCCGCTATTTTCTACGCGCCAATATTTACTATAATTGTCGTAATCTTTGAGGCTGTATTCATTTCTTAAACTGAGTTGAGGTAAGATTAAGAGTGCACCTTTTTGATAATTATAATAAATCGTTGTGGCATTGCTTAGCTTATTACCATATTTATAATTGTTGGCATTGGCTTGAGTTAGGAGTAGGTTAGCGTCTAGGTTGATGCCTATTTTGTTGGCGGTAAGGGTATAGTTTGTGTTGCAAATTATATCCCAAGAGCCGCTACCTGTCTGCATTCCTGCCATAGCAGTGCCTGAGGTGGCTGTTTGAAAATTAAAACTACCTGTAGGGGTTTTTACTCCTAGGCCCAACATAAGAAGGTGTTGTGCGCCTTTTTCTTTTTTGGTTTTGATGAGGCTGTAGCTCAACCACATACCGGCATCGCCAATGCCAGAGTAAGCCTCTTGTACTTTGCTCTGTGTATTGGTGCTCTGGTTATACAGATAGGGTAGGTAAGCGTACAGTTGCCAACGCTCATGCAGTTGGTAGCGTGCCCAAAGCTGTGCGTAGTGCAGGTTTTGAAGGCGCTCTTCGGGGGCTTTATTTTCAAACAATGAAGGGGTAATGCTGTGCGTACTACTATTAAAATATTGTAAGCCTATAAAATGGCCGGAGAGTTGGGGGAGTAATCCCACACTGCTCTGGTTAATCCCTCCGCCACAAGCATTGCAAGCGTAAAGGCTAATAGACAGGGCACTGAAGCATAAGCTCAGCAAGAATTTATAAAACATAATTTGGTTTTATGAATTTGAATAATGAATAAGCGTTTTAAAGCCTTGATGCTTGATGAGCGTAGAAGCATTTAATGGCGCTTATAGAGCATAAATAGTTTGTTGCCTCTGAGAGGAGTAAAAGAGGTCTATACTGCTATAGCAGGAGGAGGTTTGATGGCCTTATGGGTTAAAAGGCTGTTGTGCAATAAGCGAATATGAGGGAAATAATGTTTTGTAAATGGACTGCTTAAAATTGTATTTTGTAAATTCAATTCGGGGACTAAGTAGAAATGGTCAAGACCAAAATCGAGACTGAGCTGCCCTGAAGTATTGTTTGGGTTTGAATGCTGCTGTTGATCTACTTTTATAATACTTTTATACAATACACATTTACCACAGCAGGTGCTATTGGCTTGTGCTCTATTGATACATAAGTTGGCGGCTATGTAAGATTGGTTTATTTTAAACCAAGAAAGGTAGAGGAGTTGGAACACAGCTTGACTCCAAATACACAACATTAATACTATAGCGAGCGATTTTTTCATTCTAAATCTGATGCTAAGGTAGGGAGCAATGATTTACAAATAAATGATTTCTGTCAGTTTATGATATAAAGTTGCTCAGCAAAAAAATGTGACATTGATGTTGTTATTATAAAAGCATTTTAAAGTAGTGCTGCATAAGGCTTTCGGCAATGATTAAATCTTCTGGATAGGTGATTTTAATATTGTATTGTTCCCCTTCAATAAGGTTTAGTGTTTCGCCTAGTCGCTCTACCACGCTGGCTTCGTCTGTAAAGAGGTTGTGATAATCTTGTTCAAATGCTTTTTTAAGTATAGCGGCATTAAAGGTTTGTGGTGTTTGAATACTCCGTAGCATATCGCGATTGATGTTTTGAAAGCCATTAGGGCTCCATACGCGCATACTATCTTTGACTTGCAAGGCTGGTATAGCATTACCTTGCGCTATAGCAGCATTAAGGCATCTGTTAAGAAATGTGCTGCTGATTAAGGGGCGTACGGCATCGTGCACCATGACCCAAGCCTCTAGGGGTACATGTTCTAAACCCTTTTTGACACTTTCAAAACGGTTGTTACCTCCAGTAGTTGTTATGATTTTATTTTGTGCTGCTAGGCTATGAATAATATCGTTAATGATGTTTTGATCATTTTCGGGGTGTACTAGCACTAGTGTAGCCTTAGGGAATGCTGTACAGAAGGCTTTTAGGCTATAATACAGTATGGGTTGATGATGTAGCTTTAAATATTGTTTTGGGGTGGCAGTAGCCATACGGCTGCCATTGCCTCCAGCTACGATGACTACAAATAAATTTATAGATTCCATATTGATGAACGATACCTTGCAGGTCTGAATGCTAGGCGTACAAATGTAGTTAAAAACCAAAAGGTCGTTTGCTCTATTGAAGAACAAACAACCTTTTTTATTAAAAATAAGGTAAACACCTAAAGGGTGATACTTAGGCTAATTTATTAACGGCTACCGCAATACCTGATTTAAGGTTGGCAGCTTTATTTTTATGAATGATGTTTCTTTTAGCAAGTTTATCAATCATTGAAACCACTTTAGGCATTTCTGCTATAGCTTCAGTTTTAGTGGTGATTGCTAAAAGTTTACGAATCGCATTACGAGTAGTTTTACCGTAATAACGGTTACGGTCGCGGCGCTTTTCGCTTTGTCTTACATCTTTTTTGGTCGCTTTATGATTAGCCATTACTATTAAAAGTTTTTGAAATTTTTTATTTTTCGGATTGCAAATGTAGGAATAAATATTGTTTTAAGGAAAAATAATTTTAAAATTTCCTGAGATTAAATATTTATTATTGATAATCAGTAGTTTAGTCTATTTTTTGAATTTGTAAAACATTCAATCTTTTTTGTCCTTGTAAGATTTCTATACTGTAAATGCCGCTACTTAAGTGCTGTATATCTGTAGAGATG
>JBDHYE010000052.1:0-7863 GCA_039811245.1 Chitinophagaceae bacterium
AAGCTTCTGATAGTAGAATCGCTTTTAATGAAACCTTATTAAAAATGACCAAAAAGCCTACCATTCTAATTTATAGCGGTGAGTATAACCCCTATGCTAATTCTGGTTTTTTAGGAGCTCAATTTTACAACAACCCAAATCTTTTTAGTGCCTGTATTGATACCTTTATGAAAGACACTAGTTTATTAAAAGGCAAAAATGTTTGGTTGTTTAGTGAACATGCTTATCCTAAAGATGAGATGATGTTTCTATATGCCGGTTCCTACTTTGATAGTAGTAGAACAAGTGTTATTTGGACAAAATTTCCAAAATGGCTTTATGCATTTAATTTTAACGGTTGGTTAGAGCGCAGTAATGCCTATACCTTGTACCAACTGCATAATCAATAAAGGTTATACTCATAAAAAAACTATGAAACCTGCAAAGAGAGCACAAGTTTCATAGTTTTTAAAACACTTAAGTTGAATTGGATTCAAGCCATTATGCGTTATGCATTTCAGCAAAATATTTATGAAAATAAGGTAAGGTTTCAATACCCTTATAATAATTTGCTAAGTCATATTTTTCATTAGGAGAGTGGATATTATCATTATCTAAACCAAAACCCATAAGCACCGTTTTTAAACCTAATATTTTTTCAAAAAGAGCAATTATAGGGATACTGCCACCTCCTCTTGTAGGGATAGGCTCTTTGCCAAATGCTTCTTTGATGGCTCTTGCAGCGGCTTTATAAGCATTAGAATCAGTAGGTGTTACTACCGGTTCGCCACCATGATGTGCTTTAACCACTACACTTACGGCACTTGGAGCTATTTTTTCAAAATGGGTTTGAAACAATGCAGAAATTTCATCAGAAATTTGATGAGGCACTAAACGCATAGATATTTTAGCATAAGCTTTAGAAGGCAAAACAGTTTTTGCACCTTCGCCTGTATAACCGCCCCAGATACCATTTACATCTAGTGTTGGGCGTATTCCGGTTCTTTCTAAAGTAGTATAACCTTTCTCTCCCCAAACATCTTTAACTCCTAAATCATCTTGATATTCTTTAAGGTCAAAAGGAGCAGCATTTAACGCGGTTCTTTCTGCGGCTTGCATCTCTTCTACTTTATCATAAAAACCAGGTATGGTAATGTGTCCATTCTCATCATGTAGTGAAGCAATCATTTTACATAAAATATTGATAGGATTCGCTACTGCACCACCATAAACACCGCTGTGCAAATCTCTATTGGGACCGGTAACTTCTACCTCCATATAAGCCAAACCTCTTAAGCCGGTTTCTAAACTAGGGTGCTCCATACTGATCATTGAGGTATCCGATACGAGTACAATATCAGCTTTCAATTTATCTTTATTTTGAACACAAAAAGGACCTAAATGTGTTGAGCCTACTTCCTCTTCGCCTTCAATCATAAATTTAACATTACAGGCTAGTGTATTGGTTTTTGCCAATATTTCAAATGCCTTAACGTGCATAAACATTTGACCTTTGTCATCACAAGCCCCACGAGCAAATATCTTACCCTCTTTTAATATCGGTTCAAAAGGACCACTATGCCAAAGCTCTAGAGGGTCTGCCGGCTGTACATCATAATGCCCGTAAACCAATACTGTAGGTAGTTTGGGGTCAATTATTTTTTCTGCATATACGATAGGGTGCCCTTCTGTAGCACAAATTTCAGCTTTATCTACCCCTGCTGCTATTAAACTGTCTTTAACCGCTGCTGCACAGCGTGCTACATCATCTTTATAGTGGCTATCAGCGCTTACAGAGGGGATACGGAGTAGGTTAAATAACTCTTCTAGAAAACGGTCTTTGTGTTGGTTTAAATAATCGTTCCAAACTTGCATTTTATGTTTTGTTTTTAAATATGAATAAGTGTTGTGATTTACATTTTAGTAGATACTATTTCCATGGTTTTTAATTCTTTACCCTCTTGTTGCTCCATAAAGACCTCCAAAACCACTTTCATAGGGTCTTTCATATTGAGCACTTGTCTTATTTTTATGGGTCGGCGGGTGATTGGGTCATCAGTTGTACCGATAAATTCTATTTGGTTATTTTCATTGTTAATAGCCCCCTCTAGTACTAAAATACTAGTGCCTAAATTATCATAATACACCTTTACAAATTTCATTTTACTGTTATCAAAACCATATACCGTCTGCGCCATAAGCGGGTTATGCCCTATCTGACCCATCGTATTACAAGTAAGGAATCTGCCTTCGGCAAATAAGCGACCATCTCTAACGGCATTAGAAACAAGGGGTTCTTCATTGGGTTGATTCCAGATTTTAATCTCTTCACGCCAATTACCACTCCAATCTATTAGAAATCGATGCATAGGACCTACCATGCGCTCTTGTACCTGCGCTACCCTTTGCTGGCGCAGCGCATCAGACTCTTCAGCTACTACTGGTTGCTCCTGTTTTTTAGCTGCTTTTTGTTTTACTTTTTTATTTTTTGAGCTTTGTTGAGCAGATACATTCCCAACAAGGAGTAATGCCATTAGGAATAAACCAATTTTTTTCATCGTCAATAGTTATTTATACTTTTTACAAGATTACAAATATAAAAGGAATTGCAATTATCCCTTTTAAAAATCTCATAATTCATTAACTGAAGAAAAATTCAGCCTCATAATTAAATTCATAATAATATACCATTACGATAGGCTTCTTAGTATTCTAGTAAGGTTTCTTAAGCATTCAAAAAAATGAAAAGGGCTTGATATAAGGAAAAAAAAATTAAATAAAAGGTAAATTCAAAAAAAATGAAAATACTTAAAAATATAATGGCGATTTGCCAATAGATAAGTATTTTCGCCTTTTCAAATTTTACGAATTTTATGATAGATGTTTTACTGGGTTTGCAATGGGGTGATGAAGGGAAAGGTAAAATAGTAGATTACCTTGCAGCACAATACGATATAATTGCACGTTTCCAAGGTGGACCCAATGCTGGTCATACACTCTATGTAGAGGGTAAAAAAGTAGTTTTACGCACCATACCCTCAGGTGTGTTTCAAGCACATTGCCTTAACTTAATTGGTAATGGTGTAGTGATAGACCCTGTAGCTTTAAAGAGCGAACTTGAAGGACTAGTTGCTATTAGTCCTGACGTACTAAAGCGTTTATTTATTTCTCAAAAAGCCCATTTAATTCTCCCTACACATCGCGCGCTCGATGCTGCATCTGAAGCTGCAAAAGGTGCAGACAAGATAGGCTCAACCTTAAAAGGTATTGGCCCTGCCTATATGGACAAAACCGGCAGAAATGGCTTACGTGTAGGAGATGTGTTAAGTCCCGACTTTAATAAAAAATATACCCTTTTAAAAAATAAACATTTAGCACTACTCAAACAATATCAATATGAGCAAGATATTCAAGAGTGGGAAGCAGATTTTTTTGCAGCAGTTGAGTACTTAAAAACATTACAAATCGTACATGCAGAATATTGGTTAGATGAGCATTTAAAAGCAAACAAAAAAATATTGGCAGAAGGGGCTCAAGGCAGCTTATTAGATATCGATTACGGTACATATCCTTTTGTTACATCTAGTAATACGATAGCCTCTGGCGTATGTAATGGACTAGGGGTAGCGCCATCTAAAATTGGAAAAGTATTTGGTATTTCTAAAGCCTATTGTACACGTGTGGGTAGTGGTCCATTCCCTACAGAGTTAGATAATGCCACTGGCGAGGCACTGCGTAAAGCAGGCAATGAATTTGGTGCTGTAACAGGGCGCTCCAGACGCTGTGGATGGATAGACTTAGTAGCATTACGTTATACCATCATGCTAAGTGGTGTAACAGACCTTATTCTTACTAAAGCCGATGTTTTAGATGGATTTAAAGAAATTGAAGCAGCTATAGCCTATAATATTAATGGCGAAGAAACTACACAATTCCCTTTTGAAATAACACCCAATACACTAAACGCAGTCTATAAAAAATTTGAAGGCTGGGATAAACCTATCAGTACTTGCAACAATATTGAGGAGCTCCCTAAAAACTTTACCGATTATTGTAACTTCTTATCAAAATATTTAAATACGAAAATTACTTTTATTTCCAATGGTACCGGTAGAGACCAACTCTTACATTGGGCTTAAATAAATTCGTTAAAATAGAAAAAAAATTTGGCAAATTCAAGAAACTATTAAAATTTTACGGCATTAAGTTAGACAGCTATGAAATCAAATCCTGAAAAAAAAGCAGCAAAAAAAACAAGTGCACCTAAAGAAACTGCTAAGAAAAAAACTGTAAGTAAAAAGAAAGCAGATGAGCTTAATGATGACGAGGAAGACGATGAAGAAACTACCCCGCTCTCTAAAGGAAAAAAAGCAAGCAGCACTAAAACTTCTAAATCAAAATCTAAAAAAATAGATGATGATGATGACGACGATGATGATGATATAGATGAAAAAGATGATTTTGATGATTTTGATAACGAATTCGACAATGAATTTGATATCGATAAAGAATTTGAAGAATTTGATTTACCAAAATCAAAAACAAAATCAGGTTCTAAAAAAACCAGTAAAAATGATGATGATTTTGATGACGATTTTAAAGACTTAGGATTCTTTTCAGAAGATAGTTTTGATGATGACGACGACGACGATTTTTAAGTACCGTTTATCTCTTGAATAGAACAACTCAAAAATTTGCTTTTCAAAAAGAGCAATTAAAAAGCATAAAAGAAAGGATATTGTTGTGGGCTAAGCCTAACAATATCCTTATTTATTTAGATAGTAACAGCTACAATGATCCTTATGGTAAATATGAATTAATCGTAGCGGTTGGCTTGCTTCAAAAATGGGATAGCACCACAATTAAAGAAGCGCCAAAGGCTATTTTAGAGCAACAAGATTGGATATTTGGGCACCTCTGTTATGAGTATAAAAACCATATTGAGCACTTAAGTTCTAAACATACACGTAATTTCTTGTGGGACGATTTCTTCTTTTTCCAACCCGAAACCGTATTGTATGTCCTAAAAGGTAGCAATGTGCTTAACATTAGTACAGCCTATCAAGACCCTAAAGCTATATGGCAAGCCATTTTACAAACTTCTCTACTATTTCAATTACCAACAGATCCACCATTTTTTATAAAAAAATTTAATGAAGAAAACTATTGTAAGGTGATTGAGCAATTGAGAGCACATATCTACGAAGGTGATTGTTATGAAATCAATTTTTGTAATGAAGCTTATGCTCAAGAAGTTACTTTAGATCCAATAAGTGTTTTTCGCCAGCTTAACCACATCTCTCCAAACCCCTTTGCTGCTTACTATAGAAACGATACCCAATATTTAATCTGCGCTTCGCCTGAGCGCTACCTTTGCAAAAGAGATCGAACTATTATAGCACAACCCATAAAAGGCACTAGCGCACGTGGTAAAACCGCTAATGAAGATCAAAACATCATCACTACATTAAAGAACAACCTTAAAGAGCGTGCAGAAAATGTAATGATTACCGATTTGATGCGTAATGATTTAGCACGTATTTGCAAAATAGGAACTATTGAAGTACCCGAACTCTTTGGTATCCATACATTTCCTCAAGTGCATCAAATGATATCTACCATTAAAGGGCAATTAAAAGATGAAATTCATTTGATGGATATTATTCATGCTACATTTCCAATGGGAAGTATGACAGGTGCCCCTAAAATAATGGTAATGGAACTCATTGAACAATACGAAAAATCTTGTAGAGAGCTCTTTTCAGGCTGTGTAGGATATAAAAACCCCGATGGAGATTTTGACTTTAATGTAGTCATTCGCTCGATGCAGTATAATAGTGAAAGCCGTTATCTAAGCTATCAAACCGGGGGGGCTATCACCTACGATAGCCAAGCACAATTAGAATGGCAAGAAACTTGCATTAAAGCCTTAGCCTTAGAAAAGGCAATGCAGCATTAATCTTTATTATTAATCACCGCAAGCATCTGCTCATGGATAAGTCCATTGGTGGCTAGTGTTTCTTTATCAAAAACAGTAGTCGCTTCGCCCTTAAAATTAGAAATTTTTCCACCTGCTTCTCTTACAATAAGATAACCTGCTGCTAGATCCCAGGGGTTGAGATTATATTCCCAGAAACCATCAAACCTACCACAAGCCACCCAACATAAATCAAGTGCCGTAGAGCCTAAACGCCTTACCGGTAAGCCTTGTAGAATCATTCTTTCAAATACTTTGATAGGGTGCTCTTTCGTATCGGGCCATTTATAAGGGAAACCCGTAACAAGGCAAGCGGTTTTAAAATCTTGCTTTGTGCTTACTTGAATTGGTTTACCATTGAGTGTAGCCCCTTTACCACGCTCTGCAAAAAACAGCTCTTGCATCATAGGATTATAAACGACGCCCAAAAGCATTTTGCCATTTTTTCTTAAACCGATACTTACACAGCATATTGGAATACCATGAGCAAAATTTACAGTACCATCAATAGGATCAATGATCCATTGGTATTCTGAATCTTGACTCAATGCGCCTATCTCTTCACTTAAAATACTATGCTCCGGAAAATCTTGCTTAATCGTTTCAATAATCACCTGCTCCGATAGCTTATCTACCTCTGTAACCAAGTTATTGATCCCATCTTTACTTTTTACCCAAAAAGCACCATGAAACTGCTCTTTAATAATAGTACCCGCAGCCATGGCGGCTTTATTGATGGTTTGTATTAACTGTTCCATGACCTAATAATGTTAGAGATTTAAGGGTTTACCTAAATAATAATCGATAACTTTTAGTTTAAAAATTAAATCGTATTTAGTACTGACTTGATTAGCGCTAGCTTTAAATAAATTATTCTGGGTACTTAAATATTCAATTGTATTGGTAAGCCCCAATTCATAACGTTTTTGAGCAAAATCAAATGCTCTTTTTGCGGCATCATAATTACGTATAGCGGCTTGGTATTTTTGCACCGCATTATGTGCATCGTTATGTGCTTTATACACTTCTTGGCGCAATTTTAGTTCTGTTTGAGTATAGGCCAATTCTTGGTTAAGGATATTTAATTTACTTTGTTGGTATTGGCTTTGGCGCTGCCAGCCGTTAAAAATAGGGATACTTAAACTGGCGTTGAATGTTTGTCTGAAATTGTTTTCAAGTTGTGTAAAAAATGAAGGCGTTTCAAATAATGGGACATTATATTTTTGGTACACATCAAGCTGAGTACCGGCTACTGTTACATAAGCACCGGTGGGCATATCTACACTTGCACCATAACCTTTTACCTGCTTATAAGTGCTTGTCCAGTTACTTCCTAGCTGGCCTCCAATACGCAACTGGGGCAATAAAGCAGCTCTTGAAGCTTTCATGGCGTACTGTGCAGCACTTGTTTTAAGTTGAGCACTTTTTAAAGCCGCACGATGTGCTTTTGCAGTATTAAAAATAATATCAGGATTATCATTTTCTAATTGTAACAACTCAAATGCGTTGATTTGTGGTGCTTGAGGGATATAGCTGGTTTCAAAATCTAAATTTAATAATGCTTTAATATCTAAAATAGCTGCACTATAATCGCTATAGGCACTTATCATACTTGCACTATCACTGGCTACTTGGGCTTCTAGCTGTGCTACGTTGAGTTCTGGTACTCTACCTACTTGGGCAAACTTTTTAGTCTGTGCTAACTGTGCTAAAGAGAGATTTACTTGATTAATGCTAATATCCCATTGCTCTTTGGCAAGCAAGGCTCTTAAAAAACCTGTAGCTACATTGAGTGATACATCTTGCTGTAACTGTTCTAAATCCATTAAAGAAGCCTTATACGCTGCTTGATTATTTTTGATGTTGTGATATTGTTGGAACCAACCAAATAATAATACATCTGAACT
>JBDHYE010000053.1:0-7838 GCA_039811245.1 Chitinophagaceae bacterium
TGTTGCTGTAAACGTTCTAACAATGCCCTATTATCTGGCTCAGAAGCTCCAAGCATTAAGCTCTCTTTACGGCGTAGCTCATCTTTAAAAATAGTTAAGTTTTTAAAACTCATCTCTAAGAGCTTTTTCTTGTCGCCTAGTTTTGGAATGGTTAAATGCATTTCTTTTTTAGGAAGATTTATTTTAAATGCACTTATCACTTCTTCTGCTTTACTGTTCAACTTTTCATAAAATTGGCTATATGCCAAGGCTAAGATATCTTCTTCTTTTTCATCTTCAAAAACCTTTTCGATGGCTATACTATTGGTATAAATAATGGTTCCATTATGCAACATCATAAAGTTAACATAAGCCTTTGTAGCATCACTCACAATACTAAGCACATCAATATTATTGAGCTTAGGGTTTACAACTGTTGATTTTAATTGATATTGTTGCAACGCGGCAATTTTCTGTTTAAGCACTTCTGATTTTTCAAATTCTAAGGCTGCTGCACATTGCATCATTTCATCGCGTAGCGCTTTAATCACAGGCTGTAAATTACCTTTCAAAATATGGCGTATGTATTGTAGGTTTTCTGCATACTCCATCTCAGATTGCAAACCCTCACAGGGACCCTTACAATTACCTAAATGATACTCTAAACATACTTTATACTTGCCTTTCTGGATTTCTCGTGGATTAAGATTTAAAGTACAATTACGTAGCGGGATATTCTGTTTAATAAGATCTAACAACTCTCTTACTAGCCCCACGCTGGTAAAAGGCCCCAGGTATTCACTTCCATCTTTTATAATTTGTCTAGTAAAAAAAACTCTAGGGAAATGTTCATTCTTAATAACAATAAATGGAAAACTTTTATCATCTTTTAAATCAATATTAAAGCGTGGTTGAAAATGCTTGATGAGCGCACTTTCTAACAGAAAAGCATCATGCTCTGTATCGGTAACAGTATATTCAATAAAGGCGATTTGGGCTACTAACAATAAGGTTTTTTTGTTAGGCAAGTTTTTATTGAAATAGGAACGAACTCTTTTATTAAGGTTTTTGGCTTTGCCAATATAAAGTAGCTTTTTTGAAGCATCAAAATATTTATACACTCCAGGCAATGTGGGGATACCAGCTGCTAAGACATTAAATTCTTCTTTTGTCATAAGCTTAAATTATCAGTGCACTAAAGCATTAAAATATTTAGCACATCAAGTGAAGGATCAATATAGAATCTCATGCGCACTTTAAGAGTAGCACAATAAGCGTATCACTTCCACTAATCAAAACGATACTCTACTAAGAGATCTTTATCAGTACCTATTTTGGGATCATTCCACTCGTGTATTTGTATTACCCTAAGCGGTGCATAGAGTAACTTTTGCGATTGTTTATTCCAAAAGGTATTTTTTTGTGTTTCGATATATATACTACGTATTTTACGAGTATAAAGGTCGGCAGTAATTTCTAACTTTTGTGTAAAAAGTTCTGGTTTTTTAGCGGTATAGGTAAAGGTGCGCGCCTGTGTAGTAGGCTCTTCAAATGTGCTAAAATCGTATTGGTTTAAATACTTAGGGTCACTAATATCTGTTTCAAAAAACTTTTTAAATATTGTGCTCCATTGCATTTTCAATGCCGAAAGCATAACACTATCTTGTTGCCCATTAAAAGTGGTAATACGCTGTAAGCTAAAGGGCTGCCCATGATAAGTAGCCCATTGGTCTTTAGTAAAGTCAATAATTGAAAAATAGGTACCACTGCTTGATCTAGGTATTGCATTTTCATTTTCAGCTTTATTTTTACAAGCTAAAAAGCCCAATGTCGTTAGTAGTATTATGAATGTTCTAAAATACAATTTCATAAGTCAAAAGTAAGAATTGCCTTTATAATTAAGGGGTTTTATTTTTAGCAATCTTAGCTAATAGTACAAAAAATAACACGCCCAATATGCCCCCAAATGCGTCGGCATAGATATCATAAATATCTTTAGCCCTACCTAAAAAACTTAAACAGCCTTGCAACTCTTCAACCCCATAGCCCAAGAGTGCCGCAGCTATAGCCACAAGTATTAAGCGCAAGTGGTTCATACTTGGAGCAGCTAACATTGCTAGCAAACTCCACACTCCGAACAAAATAAAGTGCACCCATTTATCTATAAAGGGGACTTTTAAATTAGGGATTTCATTGCCCGGTATAAAGCATGCAATAAAAATGAGCAAAGTCCAACCTATGAGGGCCCACTTTGCTCGTTTTTTATAAGGAGATTTTTGTAAAAAAGCACTCCAAAAATGCTGCATACTATTCTCCTACTAAAGCTTTATAAGCATCTGCACTTAATAGCTCGTCAAGAGATGCATTATCACTTAAGGTCATTTTTACCATCCAGCCTGCACCATAAGGATCTTGGTTAACAGATTCTGGAGCGGTATCTAAAGCTTGGTTAAAAGCTGTAATTGTACCGCTTATGGGCAGATACAGGTCTGATACTGTTTTTACAGCTTCTACTGTTCCAAATACTTCATTGGCTTCTAAGGTTTTACCTACACTATCTACATCTACAAATACGATGTCTCCCAACTCGCGTTGAGCAAATGCGGTAATACCTATTGTAGCTTCGTTACCTTCAATTTTAATCCACTCGTGGTCTTTGGTGTACTTTAATGTTTCTGGAAATTGCATTTTATTAAATAGTTTGGGTCTAAAATTAATAGAAATTCTTTATTTCAAAGCATTTATTTTTTCATTTTCATGTTGAAATGCATGTTATATGAACTATAATAAATCTAAAAAATAATTTATCGTTAATGGGTGCTTTATTGAATCTTATTTTTCAGCTTGTGGGTTATTCGGTTTCTGAGTATTCGGAGTGTCATTAGCCGATGCTCCACCTTGTTTTGGTTTATTATTTCTATAATTCTTAGAGGGTTTATTGTTTTTTTGACCTGCCGTTTGATTTGTTGTGTTGGGGTTAGTCTTTATTGGGTTATTTTTATTCTTTTCGTTTGCTGTTTTTGGCGCAGCGTTTTGCACTTTATTCGATCCCGTCTCAGAATTTGTTGTATTTGATTTTGCAGTGGACTTAGATTTCTTATGTTTACTCCGCTTAGGTTCTAAGTTTTTCAAACTTAATTGTCCTACATCATTCACAAAGCCCATATCTACTTTAAGTTTTTCTTTAGGGCTACTTTGTTCTAGTTCTACAGCTTTTAATTCTTCGGGGTATTCACCTCTTTTATTCAGCTCAAGTATTTCTTTCACGCGTTCAATACTTAATGGGTATTGCTTGCTACTACCTTGAAAAGAGTACCACATCAAATTTTTGAAGATATCTTTTTTAATCAGATGCGCTTTGCCCTGTGCTGTTTGTATTTGATCGGCATGGCTTGGAAAATTTTTCAAAGCGTCCATATAGGTGTCTAACTCAAAGTTTAGGCAGCATTTTAAGCGCCCACATTGACCAGATAATTTAGCCTGATTGATAGATAAGGATTGATAACGTGCCGCTGTAGTATTAACCGATTTAAAATCGCTTAACCAAGTACTACAACATAATTCTCTGCCACAAGACCCAATACCTCCCAATTTAGCACTCTCTTGGCGCGCACCTATTTGGCGCATTTCAATTTTGGTTTTAAAATCGTTTGCAAAAACTTTAATGAGCTCTCTAAAATCTACTCTGTGCTCTGCGGTATAGAAGAAGGTGGCTTTTTTACCATCGGCCTGAAGCTCTACCTCTCCAATCTTCATATCTACCTTTAGCTCTTTGGCAATAGCTCTACTTCTTACCAAAATTTCTTTTTCTTTACTTTTAGAATCATTATAAAGCTCTAGGTCTTCTTCTTGTGCTATGCGTAGCACTTTTTTTAAGGCATTTTGGTCTTGAATAGCATATTTTTTAAGTTGGAGCTTAACGAGCTCTCCTGAAAGACTTAATTGGCCAATATCAAAACCACCAGTGCCTTCTACCACTATCCATTGGCCTTTTTGCGCATTGATATGACTACTGGTTTTAAAATATTCTTTTCTACTGCCTTGATTAAAACTAACTTCTACTATCGGAAAAGGTTTTGCATTTGAAGGTAAAGGCAATGTACTTAACCAGTCAAAAACATTCATTTTATTACAACCACTACTGCTACAACCGCCGTTGCTTTTACAGCCTGCCGGTTTACCATTAGTATCGGTACCACAATTTCCACATCCCATTTTAAAATATAATTAAAGTATTCTTTGTAAGAAAATATTTGAACGCACTCTTTGATATTGCTACCTAACTATTTATTTACAACAAAAGTGCTCAAATCATATTTAGCTTAAAAAAGAAAACTGATAAACAAAAAATTATTGAACAAGCGAAGATACTTTTTTATTTTGAAACGCATACATCATTTTGATACTCAAAGCCTGAAATTGAATTTGAGCGTTGGCATTAGCGCTAATAGCATAAATGGTGTGGTTCAACTTTTGGATAATCACTAAATAAGTATCAAAACTTATATTTATAGACGCAAATTTTTCAATAAATTGGCGCTCTTCTGAGGCTAAACGACACTGTTTACTATATTTATAACGCATTGCAGCTTCTATCATATAAAGCACATATTGTAAAAAGTTCTTTTGCTGCTCTCTCCCAAATTTTGAAAAAACATCTACAATCCCAGATACCTGCTCTCTATTTTTAGTAATTAGCATATTAAACCAAGTTTTGGTAAGTACTAATAGGTTGTCATTATTTTGGCTTACCAAATTTAAAGCTGTATGCATGTCGCCTTCTGCAAGTAGGGCTATTTGTTGTGCTTGACTCGCTTCTACAGATTTCTCTTTACATAAATAATCTACTATTTGCATTGCTGGAATAGGCAGTGTATTAATACTCTGAATACGAGAAAGCAAAGTTGGCAACACAAGGCTTAATTCTTCTGCAATAAATAATAGTAGTGTGTCTTTAGGGGGCTCTTCGATTAATTTCAATAAGATATTACCTTCTTTGCCTAGGTATTCCATTCGCCACATAATCATAATTTTCAAACCACCCTCATAAGATTTCATATTTAAAGCCTCAATAAGCTTTCTACATTCTGCAGCACTAATATTCCCTTGTTTATTATTGGTATCTAATGTTTGTATCCAATCAAATAATACAGCATAAGGGTTTTGATGTATGAAATTTTTAAACTCTTCAAAATAATTCGAACTCAGAACATCTTTTTGTTCTTTATATTTTATGCTTGGGTATGAGAGATGTAGGTCTAAATGTTTTAGTGCTTGCATTTTTGCACAGTTAGTACATTGACCACATGCGTCATCTTCTTTCTTATCTGTACATAGTAAAAATTGTGCAAAAGCAATGGCTAAGCTTAATCCACCATAGCCATCTTTGCCATGTAGTAATATAGCATGTGGTAAGCGATTTTGTCGCCACATGTCTAATAGTTTTTTCTTTGCAGCTTCTTGACCTATATGTGCACTCAATAACATAGCCACGAAAGTAAGACTATTTCATAAATAGATAAATTTAAAAACTAAGCTGCTCTGCCTATATTTTTTAAATGTGCGATATGTGATGCGATAGCAGTACGAACGTATGCATATTCAATATAGGGCACCCCAAAGTCTTTGCAGGTTTGCATAACAATTTTATTAATTGCTGGATAATGAATATGCGATATTTTAGGAAACAAATGATGCTCTACCTGAAAATTTAAACCTCCAACATACCAACATACTAATTTATTTTTGGTAGCAAAATTGGCGGTTGTTTTTAGCTGGTGGATCGTCCATTCATCTTCCATTTTTAAGCTATTTTCTTGTGGCATTGGGAAACTGGCATGCTCTACCGTGTGAGCCAATTGAAATACGATACTTAATACCAAACCGCCTACAAATGCCATAGTTAAAAACCCAATGAGCCAAGGCACAAATCCTAACTTAATAATCGGGAAAACAATGATATACCCATAGAAAAATAATTTTGAAAACCAGAATACAAAATGATCCATTGGCTTCATTTTCTTAAGCGGCACATCACCTATTTTTTGGCTAAAATATTTTTTAAAATCAGAATAGAATACCCAAAACATATAAAGCAATGAATACAACAACCAAAAATAAATATGCTGATAGTTGTGCATTTTTAACTTAGGTTGTGTACTAGCCATTCTCAAAAAAGGTTTAGCATCAATATCGTCATCTAGCCCGTCAATATTGGTATAGGCATGGTGGATGACATTGTGCTTATTATTCCACATAAAGTTACTACCTCCCAATATATTTAAAGAAAAGAAAGCCACGCGGTTGAGCCATGGTTTATTACTAAAACTACCATGACCACCATCATGCATAATATTAAAACCTATCGCTGCTATTACTAAGCCCGTTAGAGCACATTCTAATAATGCCCAAACTGGACTGGGAGTAAAAAAAACAAGGTGTATGTATAAAGCTATAAATATAATTGGCAATACGATTGCTTTAGTGTATAGTTCACTATTACCGGTACTTGCTATCTTATTTACTTCAAAATAGTGATTAACGCGTTCTTTTAATATTTGGCTAAAATTATTTTCGCCTTTTGGAAATTTTGGAAGTGCCATAGAGGTCAAAGGTACTACTTAAACTACTATAATAATATGACCTATGTCAGTTAATAGTAATTTATCACACAGTATTTAACAAAACATATTTATAACAATAACCTTATAGGCTAGTAGGTATCGTATGAATAGGATACACTTCGTAAACCATTGGAAACAAATACATTTTACCAGTTTTGATTTCTTCACATTGATATCTTGTGCGTCTTTTTGCGATTATTTGATAGCTTTTGGCTTCGGCAGTTTTAAATATTGCTCCCAGTGGCAGGTCGCCTACTAAGCACCAGCCTTTATCTTTAGCACTACTATATTGGTGTAATGCTTTATAAAGCCCAATATCTGTACAAGTACTCGCTTTAGGATTTTTAAGATAATTAGCAATGGCTTTTTCAATATCTGCGGGGAAAAAATTTCTACCTAGATAAGGTCTTAACATTTGTTGAAATTGGTGTTTCCATTCTTGGCCATGTGGTAGTACCTGCTCCTTATACCTAAGATAGGTAAACATATGCGCTAACTCATGCAAAAGGGTAATTAAAAAACTATAAGGGTGCAGATTACCGTTAACACTTATTTGATGGTAAGGCTTGTCAGTACTGGGTCTTCGATAATCGCCCAATATGGTTTTGCGCTGCCTTGTGATACTTAGATAAATAGTATGCTCACGAAAATATGGAATGATTTCTTCGTAAGTATTTTCAGGTAAAAATGTTTTTAAGACTTCAAAAGGCCTTTCTTGCTTCATTTATATGCTACTTATTTGAAAAGAGCTGCCAACAAGGGTTTTAGTTGATTTTACGTTTACTTATTTTACTAAAATAAAATGTTTCATATACCGTGTAAACTAGGTATAAACCAAGCATTACAAAGATACTGGGCTTGTGAAGATGACCTTTGTTAAGTACTAGATACAATAATATTGCAGCAAGACTAACCATTAATCTCAATAAAGTAGTGCCATATACGCCATTTACAAATACTTGCGCCCGCTCAGCGTTTAATTTTTTACGCATTAAAAAATAAGAACTGACACTTAATAAAGTGAGCAATGCATTAGCACAATATATCGCGTTAATATCATATTGTGGGTAAGCAGTACTCAGTACATAAATGATCGTAAATAATAAAGCACTAAGTGCTAAAAGTGCCAATAGATAAGTGTTTCTCATTACTGCTTTGGATTGGTTTTTTTAACGATTCGGTACAAAGATACGGTAATGGCTATGAGAGGAAAAAGAATAGAGCAAAGCCTAGATC
>JBDHYE010000054.1:0-7699 GCA_039811245.1 Chitinophagaceae bacterium
TTTGATTTAAGAAATTAATTTCTTCAAGTATCTTTTTAGGGTGGAGGTGTAAAGGGTCTTGTACTATGGCATGATATCTTATTTTATTTTCATAAAATGGTTTTGAGGCAAAAGGACAGAAGCCTAGTCCGATAACTACATTTTGAACCCAATTACGACTATGTAAGATTAAATCCTCTTTGCTTATTTGTATTGCCATGTGTTAAGTTTTATTTCCAGCCTCCACCTAATGCCCTATAGAGTTCAATAGTAGCTTGATCTTTTTGTAAATAGTCTGTAACCGCTGCTAATCTAGCTGCTAAAAGGGCTTGTTCTGCACTTAATACATCAGTAAAGTTAGTATTACTACTATACTCTAACAATTGCATATTGTATTTAACTGCTTTTTCAAGTGCTTCTATTTGCTTTGTTCTTTTTTCAAGTTTTGAACTACTAGCTTCAAAAGCATAGAGTGCATTACTCACTTCTTGCCCCGATACTAAAATAGCTTTTTGAAAATTGTTTAAAGCCTGTTCTTGCTGGAGTTGTGCTATTTTATAATTGGTTTTAACTTGTCCTCTATTAAAAATAGGTTGTGTTAGATTGCCAACCAAATTATAAAATACGGCAGTAGAACCAGCAAAAAGATTTTTATAAGTTAAGGCGCTATAGCCTACACCGGCAGAACTAATAGATAATGCTGGATAAAACTGAGTTTTTGCCACATTGGTAAGCTCAAATGCTCTTCTATAAGCCATTTCGGCTATTTGCACATCTGGTCTGTTTTGGAGTAAATGTAATGGTACACCTGTAGTAAGATTTGTCTTGATTGCGATGTTGTTAATATTACTTCGTTTAATTTCATGACCTATTTCACCAATTAGTGTAGAAAGATTGTTTTCTATTTCACGAATGTTTTTCTTTATATCGGGGAGGCTCAATTGAGCGGCATAGAGATTAGCCTCTGCTTGAACTACGGCTGCACCTGTTACGATAGCCGATTTTTTTAGAGCTTTTATTGTTTCTAATGTCTTTGCTCTATTGCTTATTGTTTCTTCAGTAATAAGCAGTTGTTGGTCTAATGCACAAAGAGTGTAATAGAGTGAAGCAATACTGCTCACTAAAGTTGTTTTAAGAGCATTTTGACTAGCAATACTCTGGAATAACGAAGCTTGGTTGGCTTTCTTTGCACTGGCTAATTTCCCCCAGATATCTAACTCCCAACTACTACTTAAACCTATTTGTACTGTAGTACTGTTTAAACGGATATTAACATTAGATGGAAAGTTAAGTGCCTCTTTAGATAAATGGTTATGGCTTACTTGAGGGTTGAATGATAAAGAGGGCAAAAACGCCAGCTTGCTCTGTTGGTAAGTCTTTTGGGCTTGTGCTATTTGTAGTATAGCATTTTTGTAATCTAAATTTTGATTTAACGCTTTATGAATTAAATCTTGAAGATTTTTGTCTTGAAAAAATTCATTCCATGAAGTATTGGCAATATTTGCACTATCGTTTGTGTTATGGTCACGATATATTTTCTCAGGAGCAACAAAGTTGATAGGGGGTGTTTTATATTTTTTAGTTACTACGCCGCAAGAGTTGATCAAGATGCTTAAACTACAAATGAGTAGTAAGCGCACCTGATAATATTTTGAATTGATATCGTTTGAAATCCTGAGATTCATTCTGAAAAATTTATGTGATTGTATTTAAATAAGGTCTTTTGTTTCTTCGTATTGAGCATCTTTTTCAATTCTTTTGATGCTTATTTTTTCTTGTAAATATTGAAACATTACAAAGAGTACAGGAATAACAAAAACACCTAAAATTGTCCCTATTAACATACCACCTATAGCCCCAATACCTATAGCGCTATTGCCTATAGCTCCTGCACCACTCGCAACAGCTAAGGGGAATAATCCCAGTATAAATGCAAATGAGGTCATCAATATTGGTCTTAATCTAGCCGTAGCGCCCTCTATAGCTGCCTTGGCTAAAGTCATACCTTCTTTTCGTTTATCTAAGGCATATTCTACAATAAGAATTGCATTTTTAGAAAGCAAGCCTACCAACATAATTAAGGTGATTTGTAAATAAATATTATTACTTACTCCAAAAATATTAGCAAAGATAAAAGTGCCTGCCATACCCATTGGCAAAGAGAGTAATACGGCAAAGGGGAGCATGTAACTTTCATATTGTGCTGCTAATAAAAAGTACACAAAAACCACACAGAGTAAAAATATGAATACTGTTTGGCTACCGCTGCTTTGTTCTTCACGGGTCATACCAGAATATTCATATCCGAAACCTATGGGCAATGTTTCTTTTGCCACCTCTTCAATGGCTTTTAGAGCATCTCCTGAGCTGTAACCATTTTCTGGAGCTCCGTTGATATTGATAGAGGTGAATAGATTAAAACGGTTAATCGTTTGTGGACCAAAAACACGTTCTAAACTTATAAATTGAGTAATTGGAATCATTAGCCCATCTTTATTACGCACCATTATTTTATGAAAACTGTTGGTGTCTGTTCTATAGGTAGCATCGGCTTGATACATAACCCTAAACTGTTTGCCAAACTTGTTAAAGTTTGATGCATAAACACCTCCATAATAGCCTTGTAAAACACTCATGATATCTTGAACCCCTAAACCTGCTTGTTTAGCCTTATCAATATCTACATTAACCATAAATTGTGGAAATGTAGGACTGAATGAGCTTTGGGCATATTGTATTTCAGGACGCGTGTTGAGTTTTTCTAAAAAATGGCTTTTAACTGTATTCAGTTCCTCTAGTCCTTTGCCTAATTTATCTTGCAGTTGTAACTCAAATCCTCCACTCATACCAAACCCTTGAATAGAAGGTGGAGAAAAGAAAATAACTTTAGCATCTTTTAATGAAGCTGTTCTACCAAATAAGCTTTTAATCAGCATGTCTGAGCTACTGTTCTTTCCTTTCCGTTCACTCCAATTTTTTAAACGAATAATAATCATGCCATAGTTACTACCAGAGCCGCTAATCATACTTCTTCCTGAGATACGAAGAATACGGTCTAGTTCGGGCATATCTTTGATTTTATTTTCTATCTCTATTAATACTTGTTCGGTACGCTCTACAGAGCTTCCTTCGGGTAGTTTAACATCAGAAAAAACCCAGCCCATATCTTCATTTGGGATAAATGCTTTAGGGGTACTCTTCATTAAAAAGGCAAAAAGTAAGATAAATACTAGTATGCCGCTTATTGCCAATACTCTTCTTTTAATAAAAAAGGCAACTGCTTTTTTATACTTTAATGTTGTTTTTTCAAAAGCAATATTAAATGCAGTAAAGAACCTTTTTAAAATAGTATCCGCTTTATCTCCATCTTTATGATGAGGTCTTAAAATTATCGCACATAATGCAGGACTAAGCGTCAAGGCATTGATAGCTGAAAGTATGATTGCTATGGCTAGTGTAAGTCCAAACTGCTTGAAAAATACCCCTGCAGAACCTTGAATAAAACTAACCGGTATAAATACCGCAGCCATTACTAATGTGATACTAATAATAGCAGTTCCAATATTCTGCATGGCGGCTATAGATGCCTTACGTGGGTTAGGCTCTCCTCCTTCCATTTTAGCATGTACGGCTTCTACTACTACTATGGCGTCATCTACTACGATACCTACTGCTAATACTAAAGCAAATAGTGTTAGTAGGTTAATAGAAAAACCAAATAGCTCTAAGAAAAAGAAGGTGCCTATAATGGCTACAGGTACTGATATGGCTGGAATTAAGGTGGCACGCCAATCTTGTAAGAAAATAAATACAACAATAAATACGAGAATAAACGCTTCAAATAGGGTAGAGAGTACTTTGTTTATTGAAGCATCTAAAAAATCGTTGGCATTGGTTATAGGGAACCAAGTTACCCCTTCAGGGAAACTTTTTGAAGCGTTCTCTAAAACTGCAATTGTTCCTTTAATAACTTCTTGTGCATTAGATCCTGCTGTTTGAGAGATGGCTACACCAGAGCTAGGGTATCCATTAGTATAAGAGGTACCATCATAGCCTTGTGCGCCAAGTTCTATTTGTGCTACATCTTTTAGTCTTAATACTTCACCATTTGGATTGGCTTTTAATACAATGTTTTCAAACTCTTCATTGTTTTTTAATCGTCCTTTATATTTTAGAACATATTGAAACGATTGTTGTCCACTTTCACCCAGTTGACCTGGTGCTGCTTCTATATTTTGCTCGGCAAGCGCCTGATTTATGTCTGAAGGTACCAAGCCATAAGCCGCCATAACATCGGGTTTTAACCATATCCGCATGGTGTAATCTTTACTACCAAATACACGTGCTTCTCCTACACCATTGACCCTTTTTACTTGTGGTAGGATATTAATGTTAAGATAGTTTTGTAAGAATTTTTGATCATACACAGGGTTGGTACTGGTGAGTGCAAAAATCATAATATTACTACTCTGCCGCTTAGCAGTTGTCACTCCTGCTCTTACTACTTCTTGAGGTAATAAGCTAGTGGCTCTTGCTACTCTGTTTTGAACATTTACTGCTGCAAGGTCTGGGTTTGTGCCTAGTTTGAAATAAATATTTATTGAAGCAGTACCATCATTACTGGCGGTAGAGGTCATATAGGTCATATCCTCTACACCATTGATTTGTTCTTCTAAAGGTATAATCACACTATTGAGCACCACTTCGGCACTTGCACCTTGATAACTGGCTTGTACGCTCACGGTAGGAAGAGCTATTTCTGGATATTGGGCTATAGGTAAATTAATAAGCCCAAGAATACCTAGAATAACGATTAATATAGAAATAACCGTTGATAAAACAGGTCTTTCAATAAATTTTTTAAACATAATATGGAATTACACTTTACCCCCCAAAAGAGGATATTAATTTTCAAATAATCTTTTAACACTGTCTGCACTTAAGGGCATGGGTTTAATGATACTCCCTTCTGTTAAGATACCAATCCCTTCAATGATAAGTTGGTCGTTATTTTTTAGTCCCTCATCAACAATAAAATATTTGCCACCGGGTATAGCTCTTGCTTTAATTGCTACGGCTTTTACTTTATTGCTATCTGCTACGATATAAGCCAATAGCTTATCTTGAAGTTCGGCAGTAGCTTTTTGAGGTATTATAATTGCTTGCGTTATCTGTGTAGGAATTTTGATGGTAGCACTTGTTCCTGATCTTAAAATATTATTAGGGTTAGGAAATAAAGCCCTTACGTTAAAAGAACCTGTTTGAGTATTTGCTTGACCGCTTATAGATTCTAATCGCCCTAATTCTGGATACAATTCTTGATTGGCTAACATTAATTGTACTGCCGGCATTTGCTCTATAGCTTGATTTAAGCTTTTGTTACTATTGCCTTGCGCCAATGCAATTTGTTGTTTTTCATTAATTGAAAAATAAGCGTAAAGTTTAGAAATGTCTGAAACCGTAGTTAAAGGCATACTTGTATTCGCATTGACATAACTACCAATACGGTAAGGTATAGTGCCTACTAAACCTTTTACCGGACTTTTAATTTGTGTATATGCCAGATTGCTCATTGCATTAGAATAAGCTGCTTTAGCTTGAGCCAAATTTGCTTTTTTAGACTCTAAGTTTAGTTGTGCTGCCTCTAATTCAAAATCACTAATAATATCTTGATCTACTAAAGGTTTTGTTTTTTTTACCTGCAAAGCTGCTGTAGCTACTGCAGCCTCAGCACTTGCTATTGCTGCTTTTGCAGTATGGACATCTTGTTGGTATTGAGGGTTTGATATGGTAAATAATAGCTGACCTACTGCTACACTTTGACCTTCATCTACCCATACTTTTTCGATATAGCCATCTATTTTTGAACGAATGTCAATGTCGTATATCCCTTCTAGCTTTGCAGGATATTCGCTATAAATACTGGCAGACTGCGGGCTCAGCAGCATAGTGCTATAGGGTTTTATTTTATCTTTTTTATCATTGCTGTTATTATTATTACAAGCAGTGAATGTACTAAGGCTTAATATCGATAAGCCGATATAAAATATTTTATGTTTAGACATTATATGTAAAAGATTATTGAATGTTTTTAAAAGAGGAACTTAATAATAACTGTATTATGGACTCTTTACGTTGCTCAAAGAGTTTATCCATGTCTTTAGAGCTAAGTTTAAGCACTTTCTCATAATAAGGACGCATTAATATAGGGTAACTGGTCAATGCAAAAATGTGAATATAAAATTGCCAATAGTCAATATGCTTTAAGCTATCATTACCCCATTCATTTTTTAAATCGTTAAAAAATATTTCTAATTCGGGCATATCAAAGCGATAATCTTTTTTAGATTTCTTACTTTTATTGATGTCGTATATTAAGTAAATATTGAAATAAGGATATTGACCAATAGTCTTGTTGAGCATATCTATGATTAGAGCAATTCTTTCTTTAATGCTTACTTTTTTACCAATAATACTTCTAAGTTCGGTTTGAAATTCAGAACGAATTTGGTATAAGCACCAATCAAATAATTTCTTTTTAGAACCAAAATAGTAATTCACTAATGTACGGTTTACTCCTACAAAATCGGCAATTTCTTGGGTACTGGCATCTCTGTTTCCTTCTGTAAAAAACAGTGTTTTAGCTTTCTCCATTATTAGTTCTTGTTTCTTACAATCTTTCATTAAAAATTATTTTTGACAATTA
The DNA here is from genome assembly GCA_039811245.1 of Chitinophagaceae bacterium. Lineage (GTDB taxonomy): Bacteria > Bacteroidota > Bacteroidia > Chitinophagales > Chitinophagaceae > Rurimicrobium. The sequence continues at coordinate 6,686 of JBDHYE010000054.1, forward strand.
TGTCAAACAAAAGTATTTGTTATTTTAATGTATTTATTCTTTACATATTAATCTTAACGTAACTTTTTGAATTCATTTAAATCCCATTCTTAAAAGATTAAGAATATAGAGCAGAAATGCTTTTTGAATTTAATAAAAATAATAAAGCCAACTCTATAATAGAGCTGGCCTTACTATAATTCAACGCATACTAATTATGGGTGCAAAACTTGAATTTTTACATTTTCTTGGATTACACCATTCTTAGTTATTTTTAAGAAATAAATACCATTAATCAGTTGATTGGTATTCATTTCTACTTTTCCGTTTTGGCTCTTTTGAGTATTTACTACACGGCCTAGTACATCAATTAAAACAGTTTCAAAGATATTAGTAGTATTATCTGTTTGAACATTTAGTAGTGTATGAGTAGGGTTAGGATACACTTTATAGTTTGTACCATTGGTGTTTAGTTCCTCAATTTTAATACTGTTTTCAATAGTATTTAAAGTAGTATTTGTAACAATTGGTGCATTATAATCAAAATAGATTCCGGCTTTATTTGTAATTTTTGTTCCACCAGGTAAATCTCTTTTGGGTAATATTCCATAAGTTACTGAACCCATACTACCATAATAGTCACTATTGCTATCAGGAAGGTTGATATTGTTGAATCTAAATTTCACTAATGAACCATCTTGATATACTATCACATTATGTGTGCTACTGATTAAATGTAAACTATTCGCTTCTAAATTTGATGCTAAAGTATCTACGATGGTGATATTGGTAGCACTTGCAGTACCTGTATTTTGGAAATGAATTGTATAAGTCATCGGAGTATTCTTTGCGATATAACCTTGTGGTCCATTTCCCCTTGGTGCCACCTCTTTCATATTGGGGTCAAAAGAGCTCACTACTTCACGACTGTAAATAAAGGTGTTATTACTTGTAATAGGATCTGTTACGCTCGTACTTGGCGCTATATATGCAGTGCTACTTAAGGTATCACCGATTGTTGCACTTGTTGCAACG
>JBDHYE010000055.1:0-7695 GCA_039811245.1 Chitinophagaceae bacterium
ATGTAGTCCAGTTCGCTGTCTGCACCTGCGTCTTTGTAAAGTATGTCGTCTATGTTTTTAAAAGTCTGTTCAAACATGTTGTTTATTTATCTCCGTTTATCATTTTCAAAGTTAATATTCTCGTTGGTGTGTAGGTAAAAAATGGCTTTTTTGGTTTTGCGAAGAGTCTGCTTAAATATCTGGCAAACTCAAATGTACTAAATGTGTAGCTGGAAAAGAAAAAAATGCTTGTTGAGCAACTAATTCAAGATGGTTCAAATTCTGCCAACCAGATAATTTCAGTAGGTATATTTAGATTCAACAATCCAACTTTTGAGGCTGCATACAGAACCCTTTCTACCCACTAGATTAGAACAGATAATGTGAAGAAGGTTAATATGGAATATTTTCGTGAAGCTGTCGGTCACTTAAGCTTACAGCTGAACGCATATCCTATTCTATAAAAATACAAAAATCTAACTAATTTTATCCCCAATAGTCCGTAAAGGCACATCAAGGTCATTTGTTATTATGAAATTTCAATTAGAACTACCCATTGTTCAAAATCCTAAAAAAATTCAGCTTCACGAGAAAATACTTTTGTTGGGCTCTTGTTTTACAGAGCATATTAGTGAGCGGCTCTCCATGAATGGGTTTGACACAATGGCCAACCCACACGGTATTTTATTTAATCCATTAAGTATTGTCAATAGTCTTGAGCAATATTTAAATCATAGAACCTACCATAAAGAAGACCTTTTTTATCTTAATGAACTTTGGAACTCTTGGGAGCATCACAGTCGTTTTTCGCATACTGACCCAGATACAGCACTACTACAAATCAATAGCGCCTGCCATAATGCGAGTAAATACTTAAAAGAAAGCGATTGGCTGATCCTAACTTTAGGGTCTGCTTTTCAATATTACCTTGTTGAAAAACAATTTCCGGTAGCCAATAACCACAGAGCACCAGCAGCCTTTTTTGAAAAAAAACTATTAAAAAGTGATTTTATTATAAGGCAATTAGCACAATGTATTCATAGCATAAAAAAAATTAATCCTAAACTTAAAATCTTATTTACTATTAGTCCGGTAAGACATAGCAGAGAAGGACTGATAGAAAATAATAGAAGTAAAGCGCAATTAATAGAAGCCGTACACTGCCTCTGCGAACAACTAGAATCGGCATATTATTTTCCAGCTTATGAATTGGTAATAGATGTATTGAGAGATTATCGTTTTTATGATATTGACCTGGTACACCCCAATTTTGCAGCCACCCAATATGTTTGGGAGCGTTTTAGTGAAAGCTATTTTGATGATACTACTCAAAAAATTTTACCTGAATTATATGCCCTAAACCAAGCGCAAAACCATAAAGCAAAATTTCCTAACACACAAGCCCATAAAGACTTTTGCAAGCGTAATGCAGAAAAATGTAAGGCGCTAATGTTGCAATATCCGTACTTAAAACTTCAAGATAAATTAGCCTATTTTGAAAACAGCTAAGGTACAATTACTGAACGCTGCGCATAAGTAACTGCTGCAAAATATCCCAATGCGCCATTGCTAATATTTGAAATAGGGTTACCAGGACTCTGTGCATTACCCGATGCATTCGCTAAAGAAAAGAAAAAAGTATAAACGGGTTTTTCAACACAATACATGGTTAAACTCAAGGTATCCTTACCGTCAAATAATTCTTGAGCCTCTACCTGTACAGGTCTTGAGTTACGTTTACCATCGGTAAATTTATCGTCCCAGGGTTCAAAGGTACGCTGTACACTATCATTCACCTGAATAGCAAAAAGATAAAAATTCTCTACACCTTTTGGGTCTTGGAATACCGGTACTGCTTGAACAAAAGCAGTATTGACAATTTGGATTTTTTGATAGTACAGACTGTCAAGACTTACAGGATTGGGCATTTTACTAATGGCCGTATAAGTAGTCCCCTGTACGTTCACTTGGAGGGTATAAGTATGCCCTACTTGTCCTTTTATCTTTTGTGTTTTATAAACCCCTTTAGCAGCTTCTATCAAGGTATCTTTTACGTGTGCATCAATATCCTCAACGATTACCTGAGCATTAGAAATAGGGACATTAGCCCCTTCGCTATAAAATGTATTGGTATGACTTACTACAACACTATAAGCACTATGGGTATCTGCATTATCTATAAACCCTTCTATGATTACTTTGGGTTGAGCATCTTTCAAATCAAGTGTAATTACTTTTTCACAAGCACTAAACAAGAACAAAAAGGCGAATAAAATAAATATAGGGTGGAATAAAAATTTCATAATAAAACTTATGCAAAGGTAAAGAAAGCCCTTATATAAAATAAGATGCAATTGTTTTGAAATAATTTAATTTATCAAAATTGAGTAACATAATATCAATAAAGAACGCTTGAGGTATCTAAATATTAGATTGAAAGATGTATTTTTACCGCCTAATATTATTAACCTCTAAAACGAATTTTTAATGGCAAATCAAATATTAAAAGGTAAGAAAGGGATTGTTTTTGGCGCACTTGATGAGCGCTCAATAGCCTGGAAAGTAGCACTTCATGCAGTAGAAGAAGGTGCTCAAATTGTACTTACCAATGCGCCTATTGCCATGAGAATGGGTAAGATTAATGAGCTGGCACAAATCTGTAACAATGCACCTGTAATACCTGCCGATGCCACCTCTATGGCCGATTTAGAAAATCTTTTTACGAAAGGCATGGAACACGTGGGTGGAAAGTTTGACTTTGTATTACATTCTATTGGTATGTCGCCCAATGTGCGTAAAGCCATACCCTATACTGAGACTAATTACGATAATTTTTTAAAGACCTTAGATATTTCAGCATTATCTTTTCATAAAGTATTACAAACAGCTATGAAATTAGATGCTATTAATGAGTGGGGCTCTGTGTTAGCATTATCTTATATCGCAGCTCAGCGTAGTTTCCCAGGATATAACGATATGGCCGATGCTAAAGCAGTATTAGAAAGTATCGCTAGGAGTTTCGGGTATCAATATGGTTTTGCTAAAAAAGTAAGAGTAAATACGATATCACAATCACCTACTGTTACTACAGCCGGTAGCGGGGTATCTGGTTTTAATGCATTTATAGATTATGCCGAAAAAATGTCGCCACTTGGCAATGCCGATGCCGACCAATGTGCCCAATACTGTATCAGCTTATTTAGCGATTATACACGTATGGTAACTATGCAAAATTTATTTCATGACGGAGGCTTTTCTACCACTGGAGTGAGTCATGTATTAATAGAAAACCTCACCCAATTAAACCAACAGCAATAAGCTTAGTATTTTTTGCGTTTATACTCTAAAAATGCTCTATTCCCTAAGCCTATGAAAAACCGTATTACTGCACTTTTAATTCTGCTGAGTTGCTCTACAAAAGCGCAAGTTACTGGAGGGCAATTTGCATTTGAATTTTTAAGGCTGGCTAATTCCCCCCATGTTTCGGCATTAGGGGGAATTAATGTAGCCTTTCCGGTAGCCGATATTAGTTTTGCTTTACAAAACCCAGCCCTAATGCGCCCTGCGCTGCATAACCAGCTAGGACTTAATTACAACAGTTTTGTAAGCGGTATCAGTCAGAGCAATTTAGCCTACGGCTATTATGTACCAAAGCTCAAAACAGCTTTTGCGCTAGGTATTCAATATTTAAACTACGGCAACTTTACCCAAACGGATATCTATGGCAATACATTAGGACAATATAAAGCACAAGATTACAATATCACCCTTGCAGCCTCTAAGCAATATAAAGAAAGATGGCGCTATGGCACAGCCTTAAAAATGGCTCAAAGCCACTTAGGTAGTTATAACGCTGCTGCGCTACTAGCCGATGTTGGGGTAGCCTATACCGATAGCGCCAATTATTTTAGTTTCGGCACTGTAGCTAAAAATATGGGCTTTATGACAAAATCATATATCGCTGGCAAAAACAATGCAGAAGCCCTACCCTTTGACCTGCAAATTGGTTTTTCAAAACGTTTCAAGCATTTACCCCTAAGGCTTTTTACTACCATTCACCACTTGTACGAATGGGATATACGTTATAATAATCCCGATGACCAAATCAACTCTTCAATACTAAACCAGCAAAATAACAATACTAACAAAGGTAATTTTAGTGAAAAATTGTTCCGTCATTTTATATTTGGTGCAGAGCTTACTTTAGCTAAAAGACTAGCTTTAAGTATGGCCTATAACCATCAACGCCGAAAAGAATTAGCGCTTAGTGATATCAAAGGAGCTGCAGGTTATTCTTTTGGACTCAACCTCTACCTTAATAAGTTTCAAATACACTATGCACGCTCTATTTACAGCATTGCAGGTGCTTATAATGAGTTTGGGCTAAACTTTTCATTGCAAAAACTAACAGGTAGTACCAAAGGCTCTTGGGCTGCGCAATACCCCAACTGGGAATAATTATTTACTTTTTAATAAAGGAATAATCACATTACCTGTGCAAGCATTTGGCACTTGGATATGTAATAATGCCGCCAAACTTGCTGCAATATCTTCCTGACTGTATCGCTTAAAACTCTCTCCGGCGCTAACACCCCAACCATACCATAATAATGGGATATGTGCATCATAAGGGTTCCAAGCTCCATGGGTAGTGCCTTTATCACCATCACTATACCAAGCATGTTGATAGATTAAAGCAATATCACCACAACGCTTAGGATAATAACCCTTAAGCAATGGCAGCTGCCAAGCTAACGCTAAGTTTTGAGTTTTTAAATCTTGATAAGTGAGCGCATAAGCTATTCCTTCTTCTTGTTCACAATATTTAATGATAAACTGCTTGATTCGTTCCAAAGGCAGTTTTTTCTTTTCAATATATTGATGGTTTAAAAATACTTGATAATTCATAACATTCAGTAGGATAGAATCTGAATGAAAGGCTTGTTTCAAGGCCTTTTTCAAAGCATCTCTTAAACGGTACTCAGATAATATGCCCGCAGGAATACGATGGCTTTTAAGATAATTAGCATTATGTGCAGCACCATGATCAGCGGTGATAAATAAAGTGTATTGTTGTTTACCTATATGTTGATCTAAATAGTTTAGAAATTGGGCAATATCTTGATCTAGTCTTAAATAACAGTCTTCTACCTCTACCGCTTGTGGTCCATAAGCATGCCCTATATAATCTGTTGTAGAAAGACTAACACACAACAAATCTGTTGTAGCATCTAAACCCAGCTGTTCATGTTTAATAAGCTGTTTTGCCATTTTAAAACATAGGCTATTTCCGGTAGGCAGACTCCTTAATTGTGCATATTGTTTTGCAATCGTTTTATGAGGAAAAATTGGGGCGGTCTCATGCTTTCTCAAATGCTCAAAAGGGTTATCATCTGCGGCACTTTGAGTATAAGTATTCAGCGGATATAGCGTATGCCAATCTTCTGCCAAAGCACTGTCTGACCATTTTTTTTCATTAAATAGCTGTAACCATTTAGGCAACTGCTGCATATAATATGTACTACTTATGAAATGCCCACTACTATCATCAAACCAAAAGGCTGCATTGGCACTATGCCCTGCTGGAAAAATAGCGCCTCTATCTTTTAATGCCACCCCATATACTTTTGATGAAAATTGTGTTGCCAATTTTAAGGCATCGCCAATGGTGCTGCTTTTTAAGTTTCGTGGACTCATCTGCCCTGCTTTACCATAGCCTCCAACAGCTCTAACACTGTTATCGGCGCAGCAATAAGTACTGTTGTAATTCTCAATCCAATCATTACCTACGATACCATGCAATGCCGGTACTGCACCTGTATAAATACTGGCATGACCCGGAGCCGTATAAGTAGGTAAATAGCTTAAATAAGTATTTTGACAATTAAAACCCTCTTGCAGTATTCTTTTAAATCCATTTTCGCTATACCTATTGTAATAGCGATAGAGATAATCCCAACGCATTTGATCAACAACAATACCAATGACAAGGCGTGGACGTTCTAATTTTTTCTGTTGCCCATTGCTTATACTACACAACAGCTGCATAGTAATAAAAATAACCAAACACTTGTATAATATGGATTTCATAATAATTTCTGATAAATCAAACGACTAATTTCTTAACGCAAAATAATGCAATATTCCGGGCTTCTTTGATGCGCTATGATTAAGTTTGTATGATAACGCCCTTCTTTTATTTTTTAAATCACATATACCCAATTAAAAAAGACTCCCTAAACTTAGGAAGTCTTATAGAATTAAGTTGCTGTAGCCCTACGTTATTTTATTATTTGCAATTTCTGTACTCCTAAGGATTGTTGCCCAGAAAAAACCTCTAACCAATAAATACCAGTAACTAGAGAAGCTGTATTGATCGTACTTTTTGGGGCATCAATATTTTGTACTAAAACGATTTGACCCAAAAGGTTCTTTAATCTTATAGAAAAATTGGCACTTTGTTGAGTGGTCATTTCAATAGTGCATTGAGCAGTACAAGGGTTAGGATAAATCTTTACCGTGTTAGGTACTATATTATTAAAGGTACCGATTGCCGAAGGGAAATTTTTCCATTTCACCACATAAGCATCTGATATAGCAGCGCTAGAAGAAGCAGTATTGGCTATATTTACACCTGGGTCAAAATCTACAGTACCTTTAAATTTACCGATAGCATACATTGCTCCTGTTTTATCCATAAATAAGGAATAACCCGACTCATAACTTGTGCCGCCAATTTTACTGGCGGCAGCATAATTACCCGAAGGGTATAGTTTTACAATAAAAATATCTTCAAAGCCTGAAGAACTTAATGTACTCATACCTGAACCAGTTCCAAAATTGATACTCGTGTTAAAATATCCAGTTAGGTAGATATTACCTAAGTGGTCTAATGCAGCTACTTGTGAGTATAGGTGTTGATTTCCATTAAAACCTTTTACCCAAAGGAAATTACCGTTTGAATCGATTTTCTGAATAAAAGTAGAGGCACTTGAACCCGGATCTAAATAAACACTTGTAGGACTGTTATCAAAATCGGTTATGCTAGTAAAAAAACCAACTGAAATAATCTGATTACTGCTATCGGTTAATATAGTTTGAACCCCTTCATAACCACCGCCACCAAAAGATTGCGCCCATTTAAAAGCGCCATCTTTATCAAACTTAACGATATAAGCATCTCTACCTCCCGTTGCTGCCTTGTAATAACTCGACGCACTAGGGTCAAAATCTACAGAACCATTAAAATACCCTGCCACTAAAATATTATTACTTTTATCTATTGCTACAGATTTACCTTCTTCATCACTTACTCCTCCTATGGCATGCGACCATTGATAATTCCCTACTAAATCAAATTTTGCAATAAAAATATCTGCAAGCCCTTTAGAAGTATGTTTTGCGCTAGCCGTAGCCGCATCAAAATTAATGGTATCTTTAAAGAAACCTGTAATTACCAAGTCTAAACCAGAAATTGTCAAGCCGATACTCTTATCATCTTCGGCACCACCAAAACGCTTTGCCCAAAGTAAATTACCATTAATATCATACTTGGCAAGATAGGCATCAGAGCCACCATCAGCCTTTAAATTACTAGTACCCGTACCTGGATCAAAATCTACATTGCCTTCAAAACTTCCAACAATAAAAATATTGCCAGCACCATCAAGCTTCATGTGATGTACCAAATCAATTCCCGTACCACCAATACGTTTA
>JBDHYE010000056.1:0-7624 GCA_039811245.1 Chitinophagaceae bacterium
TCAATATATATATATATATATAATAGTAAAATATTGGAGGAATAAGTTTTACTAATAAATATTCTTCTTGAAATTGTACAAATTGCGGATTGCTTATTTGTGCTATCGCCTGACCTTTTTTAACATTGTCGCCTACTTGAACAAAAATATTTTTTACGAGACCTCCATATAATGAACCTGCTTGAGCTTTAAAATTATTAGGTACTTTCAATAATCCATTTGCCTCTATGGTAGCCGTTAGTTCTTTCATTTCAATAGTACCTAAGGTTAAACCTATTGTTTTAATTTGAGCATTACTTAATCCTACTAAATTGTTATTGTCCTCATGTACCTGATGGCTTGAACTATGGTCTTGTTCATGGCTATGTGAATGCTCACTACAAGCATTTAAAACGAATAGCACGGTGCTTGAAAATAATATTTGGATATATTTTTTCCGAAAGATTTTATATAAATTGATATTGAGCATAATGATAAATATTATTGATTGGAGAAATAGTAGAGTTGTATAATAATTTGATTTAATTGTGCGATGCTTTTTAAATAATTTAATTCTATATCGATACTGGTTTGTAAAGCGTATAAATATTCTACATACCCAATCTCACCACTTTTATAGGCTAGTTGTGCTGCATTAAGAATGGTTTTCGCATTGGGTAATGCATTTGCTTTATAATAGTTGACCTCATTAATATTTTGAGCATACTGTCTTAATTGGTTTTCGTAGCTGGCCTTTAAGTCAAGGAGTGTTTGATGTTTACGTGCAGCAGCTGCTTCACTTTTATAGGTGTATGATTTGATTTTTGCTGCATTACTAAAAAATGTTAGCGGCACACTAATACCAATATTGGTATAGTAAAAACGATAATTAGCACCAAAATATTGATCTTGGTTATTGATCGTTTGATAACCTATTAACGATTGATTGGTATATCCGATTGTAAACTCAGGTAAGCTTTGCGCCCATTCTACGGTTTTGTTTTTTTGAAGCATTATTTGCTCTTGCTTTAATTGTTGTACAATAGGGTGCGTGTCAAATGTCTGTTGAATATTTGTAGTGTCAAAAGCTAATATTTCTAATTTAGATGATGGAGTTATACTGATTGCATCAGTTGTGTTGAGTAAGGCTTGTAGGTTTTGAATTTCACTTTTTAAAGCAACACTGTTTTGTTGAAATTGAATTTGCAATTCCCCTGCTTTAGCTTCTGCTGTATTGATTTCTACTTTTTTAATGTCGCCGCTTTGATACCTTATTTGAGCTATTGTAATAAATGTCTTGTAAAAACTATCTAGCTCTCGAAGCTTTTTTTGATTTTCATTTAAATACATTATTTGGTTGAACGTATTCCGAACAGCCAATTTCAGTGTATTTATTCCATTTTCTTTTTGCAATTTTTCATTTTGCAAAGACGCTTTTAATAAGGCATTTTTTGCACTAAATAAGGTAGGGAATGGAATATTTTGTGATAGTTGATATGCTCTATCTTGATTGATACTATTGTACTGCCCTTGTTGGAGTAATAAATTAGTTTTGGGGAGTTCCCAAGCACTTGCTCTAAGTGCTTTAGCGCCTTTTATTTCGTAATCTAATACTTTAAGTTGTGCATTATTTTCAAGTGCTATTTTTAAAGCTTCTTGAGCATTAGATAGTTCAATTTGTTGTGCATTGCTCACTTGTGTTGAAAATAACAAACACAAACATAAAAGGCTCATCCCTACTTTATTGATTTTAATTTTTTGATTAAAAATGGTGTAAAGTAAGGGTAGCACAAACAATGTAAGTAGTGTAGCGCTGACTAAGCCTCCGATAACAACGGTAGCTAAAGGTTTTTGCACTTCTGCTCCAGCACTAGTACTTACAGCCATTGGTAAGAACCCAAATGAGGCCACCATAGCGGTCATTAATACAGGTCGTAAACGCTCTTTAGTTCCTAGAAGGATACGCTCTATTGGGTTTATGTTGCCTTCTTTTTCTAATTGGTTAAATGTGCCAATTAGTACTATGCCATTTAAAACAGCTACACCAAATAAGGCAATGAAACCTACACCAGCACTAATACTAAAGGGCATACCACGAAGTGATAAGGCTAATATACCACCAATGGCACTCATTGGAATCGCTGTGAAAATAAGAATGACTTGTTTCATAGATTTAAACGTTACATAGAGCAGCAGTAATATTAATGCTAGTGCTACTGGTACTGCAATCATTAATCTATTACTTGCCTTTTGTAAGTTTTCAAATTGTCCACCATAATTATAATAGTACCCTACAGGTAGTTTTATTTTTTGAGCAAGCAACTGTTCAATGTCGTGTACAACATTTTTCACATCACGATTTTGTACGTTAAACCCAATTACAATACGCCTTTTGCTACTCTCTCTACTGATTTGTGCAGGGCCAAGTTTGTAGCCGATATTGGCTACTTGTGCTAAAGGAATTTGATTGCCTGAGGCAATTGGGATCATTAAGTTTTTTACATCTTCAATACTGTTTCTATGTATGCTATCTAGACGCACTACCAGATCAAAGCGCCTTTCATTTTCATAAACTTGTCCGCTAACTTTTCCTGCAAAAGCTGTGCTAATCATATCATTTACCGAGCTTACATCAAGGCCATAATTTGCCAATCGGGTTCTGTCAAATGCTATATTAATCTGAGGTAAACCACTAACGCGCTCTATTTGTGGAGAACTAACCCCCTGAACTGTTTGAATCACTTCATTTACTTGTTGTGCATATTTTTGAAGGCTGTCTAGATTTTCACCAAATATTTTTATAGCTACATCTTGCCTTACACCAGTCATAAGTTCATTAAATCGCATTTGTATAGGTTGGTTGGCTTCAAAGAAAATACCAGGTATATCAGAAAGCTTTTCTAAAATTTCATTAGATAATTCTTGATAGCTTTTCTTTTCTTTCCATTCTGATTTTGGTTTTAATACGATAATGAGATCTGTAGCCTCTGGAGGCATAGGGTCAGTGGGTACTTCGGCAGATCCAGTTTTGCCTACTACCAGTTTTACTTCGTCCATTTGTTTTATGATTCTTGAAGCCTGCATTGAGGTTTCAATGCTTTGGCTTAAAGAGCTGCCTTGTGGTAAAATACAGTGAAATGCAAAGTCTCCCTCTTGCAGTTGTGGGATAAATTCACCGCCCATGTTTTTAAACATCCAAATACTAAAACCTAATAGAAGTACACTAATGATCATAATTGCACGTTTAAGTTTTAAGCTTTTTAGTAAAAGCGGTTCATATACCGATTGTAGTTTTGAAATAAATCGATCTGAAAATGATGCTTGAGTTTTTATTTTTTTCGAAAGGCATAAGGCACTCATCATTGGTATATAGGTCAGCGATAAAATGAGTGCTCCTAAAATGGCAAAGCTTACGGTTTGTGCCATAGGGATAAACATCTTGCCTTCGATGCCTTGTAATGTTAGTATTGGGATATATACAATCAAGATGATGATTTCGCCAAAAGCAGCACTATGTCTTATTTTAGATGCTGCATGAAATACTTCATTGTCCATTTGTGCTTGACTTATTGACCCCTGTTGACTTATATACTTATTTTTGTTCTTATTCAAATGATGTAAGGTAGCTTCTACTATGATTACTGCACCATCTACGATTAATCCAAAATCTATAGCCCCTAGGCTCATCAGGTTGGCACTTACACCAAATATTTTCATCATTGCCAAAGCAAATAATAATGCTAAGGGTATGGCAGAAGCAACGATTAAGCCTGCTCTTAAATTTCCTAAAAAAAATACCAACACTAATAACACAATAAGTGCCCCTTCGACTAAGTTTTTTTCAACAGTAGCAATGGCTCTATCTACCAAATGGCTACGATCTAAAAAAGGCTCAACGATTATATCTTCGGGTAGTGATTTTTGGATAATGGGTAGTTTTTCTTTAATTCTTTTTATAACATCATTACTATTTGCTCCTTTTAACATCATTACAATACCGCCTACTACATCTTTTTCTCCATTATAGGTCATCGCACCATATCGTATTGCAGCGCCATAATCTACAGTGGCAATATCTTTTATAAAGATGGGTACTGCTCCAAGATTGTTTTTAACGGCAATGTTTTTAATGTCTTCTATATTCCGTACTAAGCCAATACCTCTAATGAAATAAGCTTTTGGTTTTTTATCAATATAAGCACCACCGGTATTCTCATTATTTTTTTCTAGAGCATTAAATACATCGCTAATGCTTACACCTAGTGCTTTAAGCTTATAGGGGTTTAATGCTACTTCATATTGTTTAAGGGCTCCTCCAAAACTATTTACTTCTGCTATACCTTCGGTACCATATAATTGACGGGCTACTATCCAGTCTTGCATGCTTCTTAGGTCTTTGGCGTTGTATTTATTTTCACTCCCTTTTTTAGGGTGTAAAATGTATTGATACACTTCTCCTAGTCCTGTACTAATAGGAGCTAATTCAGGTTGACCTATACCTTTTGGTATATTTTCTTTGGCTTCATTTAAACGTTCTAGTATCAGCTGTCTTGCAAAATAGATATCAACATTTTCTTTAAACACTACGGTGATTACGGATAAACCAAATCTAGAAATGCTCCTTGTCTCTTCAAGATCTGGTAGGGTCGCTATGCTTTGTTCTATGGGGAAACTTACCAGTTGTTCTACTTCTTGACTGGCTAAGCTGGGGCAGTTGGTAATAATTTGTACTTGGTTATTGGTAATATCTGGTACTGCATCTACATTTAAATGCAAAGCACTCCAAGTGCCCCAAATGATTAAGCCCAATGTTAAGAGTGCAATGAACAGCTTATTTTTTATGCTGAACTTTATTAATTTGTCTAACATTTGAAAAATTTATTTGTTAGTCTAATGCTTTACAACAATGCTCTAAACATTGCTGTTTTAAGGCGCATGATATAAGTATATTAGGTGTGAAATGTATTGCCATTAGCAGAGGTATATAAACAATTTTTTTTGAATTGTTTAAATCCTCTAATAAATAGTTAGCTCTTCAAATAAGATGTTGAAGAAGATAGGGATTAGATAAACCTTGGAGGCTGCCAGATATGATTATGGTAGCTGTATTCTTTATGAGTTTGAGTAGAACTGTTATAAGTTGTAATAAAAAATAAGGTGTAATCCGCTATGGGTTCAATATTAGATATTCTGAAGATGAGGCTGTTACCACAACAACTACAACCACAAAAAGGACTACACAAATCAATACGGTTATCATGAGGGTGATGATTAAAACTACTTATACTTGTAGTTGAGTTTTGTTGAATTTGATGTGCATCACTACAAGGCATAAGTGTTAATGCCATAAGATATATACCTAGTAGTAATGAAATGATTTTCATAAAAGCAATTTAGTGAATTTCTTTTACTTTTAAGAAATTTCTACTTGAATTATCAATTCTGTTTTGAAGGACATTAATGTTGTGAAGTTCAAAATATTCATCAACTGCTTTTCTACATCCTTGCCAAAAACCATAATCATCAACGATTAGAGGCCCGTATAAGCTTAATTTAGGATAGAGCACTTCAAGTTCTATCTTCGTAGATTCATACCAATCAGTATCTAAGCGCAGTAATGCAATTTTTGAAGGGATATTATTGTCTATAAGCGTATCTTCTACTTTTCCTTTAACATATACTACTTGTTCTGAGGCAAATTGTGTTTTTGATAAATTAGCTTTCACTTCGTCAATAAAGGCTAAACACCAAGAGGATACACCATCAGCTTGTTTAGATTTATTAAAAGTATTGGCAGCATCAGCACCATAAAAATCTTTGTCTAAAAGTGTAGGCTCAGACATACCTTCAAAGGTATCGTACAAAAACAGCTTACGATTTGTAATCTTTCTATTGAATAGCATTTTAGCAACAAGCATAGCACTTCCGCCTTTCCATACACCACATTCTACAAAATCACCTTCTATATTATTTTTTAAGACATAATCTACCGAAAGATATAAGGCATACACACGCTCTACAGAGGTCATTGTGTAAGCTTTACAGAGATTGTAGATTTCCCAAAATTCAGGCTCTATCATATCTGGATGCTTATCTTGAAGGTTTTTATAGGCTAATTTTTCAGCTTTTGAAATAATTGCTAAAAGTATTTTCTTCATACTACTTGAATAGTAATTTTGTTTTATTTTAAACGGTAAAAATACAAGAATGAGCGCATTTTTAAGCAATATTCTATATAAAAACAAAACCTAGTAAGAGTACTAGGTTTTATTCTTATCATCTTTTAGATTTATTAAGCTTATTCATTGCTTTCTTCTGTACTTGCCTTTTTATCGGTACTCGCACTATTGGTTTCACCGTTTTCTAAAATAGGTTCTGCTATTTGCCCTCCCAGCACGCGCCAGTTTTGGATTTGGGGTTTAGGTTCTACCACTTTATGTACCACTTTTTTAGCTTGTTCTGCTTTATGCAATGCTTGAACTAAGCTATCTTGAGATTTTTGCATTGCTGCTTTGGCTTGCTCTTGCCCTTGAACGATACCCTCTGTTATACCAGCAGCTTTAGCTTCTTCAGCACCTTGTTTTTTACCATGTTCAACTCCTTCATTGAACGCTTTTTCTTTAAATTTTGGGAAACTTAAATACGCACCCAATGTGGTAAGTGCAGCCCCTAATACTAGTCCTAAAATGAGATTTTTCATAAAATTTGGTTTTATGTTTAAGAATAAAGAAGGGTAAATATAATATTTTTCTAAAACAAAATATAGATAAAAGGGGATTATTTTTAATTCAAAGCCTTTATAATTATTGATAAGCTTTCATTTGCAATAGAAATTGTTCAATACTTTCTATTGATTTCATACGCTCTGCTATGAGCATAAAATTTTTTCCTACTTGTTTCAAGCGAGCAAGGTTGGTGCCAGTTTGTATAAAGCTCATAATATTTTGAAAACCTGTACTTTCAAAATAAGGTGATTCTGGCTCGCTAATAAAATATAATCGTAATTGCTCATTCTTTAAAATAAGTTTTTCAAAACCTAAAGCTATGGCCAGACTCCTACACCTTATAGCCGTAAACATGGCTTCTACTGATGCTGGCAATGGGCCAAAACGGTCTATAAGTTCTAAAGCAAATTTTTCTAAAGCTTCATTTTCTTTTATATGGTCTATTTGGGTATAAATACTTAAACGCTCAGTAATGTTTTCAATATAGCTGTCGGGGATTAGTATTTCAAGGTCTGTGTCTAACGTGCAGTCTTGTACATACTCTTTATTATTTTTCAATTCTTCTGCAAAAACATCTTTGAAGTCGGTGCTTTTTAACTCACGTATTGCCTCATCTAATATTTTATGATACATCTCAAATCCGATGTCTGCAATAAAGCCGCTTTGTTCTCCGCCTAACATATTTCCTGCACCTCTTATGTCTAAATCTCTCATCGCTATTTGGAATCCACTTCCTAACTCAGAAAACTGTTCTAATGTTTGAAGCCTTTTTCTGCTATCATCGGGGAGGGTAGCCATAGATGGGGCTATTAGATAACAAAAGGCTTTACGATTGCTGCGCCCTACACGTCCTCTAAGTTGATGTAAATCACTCAGTCCAAATTGATGTGCATTGTTGATGATGATGGTATTGGCATTTG
>JBDHYE010000057.1:0-7614 GCA_039811245.1 Chitinophagaceae bacterium
CTTTCTTAAATGCAATTGCATTTACAATTTCCAACAATTCTTCAAAACGCTTGTGATATAAACGAAAAATATAATCTAGCCATTGAGGATACTCTTTGATAAACAAGGGAACTTTTTCAATGGGCAAAAAAAGAATTTCAACATCTTCTTCAACCTCGGCTCTCACTTTACTTGTTTCGTTGTGCAAACCGCCCAGAAACGACATAATGCAGCTTTCGCCAGCTTTAATATAATACAACAAAATTTCTCTGCCATCTTCTTCCGTTCTGATAACTTTCAGTGTTCCTTTTGTCACAATCGGAATAGAACGAATGTATGCTTTCTCGTTGAGAATTACCTTCCCTGTTTCGTATGCCTTTCTGATACTATATTCATGTAATTTTTCGACTAGTTCTGGCGATGTCTTAAATTCTGCTATTTGTTGTAATTCTCCCATTATACAAAGGTATTAAAATATAAAATGACAGGTAAACGAGGTCTGTAGAATATTAAGTATAGGGATCAATCTTTGCTTTTTTTAGATATTTTAATGGTATTCCAAATTTAGAATTAACTTACTTAAAAGAGTTACTATAAATTGCGTTTATACCTAATACTATAATCCGTATGGAGCTTTATAAGATTTAATGTTAATTTTGAACTCTAAAATTTCTTATTATGGCGTTATCAATGGGTAGTGTAGCCCCCAATTTTACACTTTTCAATACAGAGAAAAAAGAAATCAGTTTAGCTTCTTTTAAAGGCCAAAAGGTAGTATTGGTGTTTTTCCCACTAGCGTTTACTGGCGTGTGTACAACAGAGCTTTGCTCATTAAGAGACAGTTTAGCTGCATATAATCAAGTAAATGCACAAGTACTTGGCATCTCAATTGACTCATTATTTGTTTTAGGAGAATATAAAAAAGAATTAGGGGTTCAATTTGACCTGCTTAGCGATTTCAATAAAGAAGTAGCACAAGCTTACGAATGTCTTTATGACCAATTTCTTTTTGGCATGAAAGGGGTTTCAAAAAGAGCCGTATTTGTAATCGATAGTAATGGTATTTTAAAACATAGTGAGGTACTAGAGGATGCCGGAAAGCTCCCCGATTTTGAAGCCGTTAAAACGGTTTTAAGTCAAATAGATTAATAATAAAAAAAGCGGCTTAAGCCGCTTTTTTTATTAAGATTAAAATCCTTAAACCTAGTTAAAACGAATAACCAAAACCGAGACTTAACCATCTATTGGGCATTTTAGCTCCTAACAAATCAGCATAATAAATATTTCCCACATTATTACATTGTACATGAGCAGACCAATGCTTGCGATATTGATAACTTAGCATGGCATTTACTAAAAAATAAGAACTACTTATCGGACTAACATTACTACTGCTCACGATAGGGTTGCGCTCTTTATAAACCCCGTTTATACTGCATTGCCAAGAGCGGTATTGATAAATTATGCTTCCTTGAAATAGAAATTTAGCATGTGCTATAATATAGTAAGAGGGTTTAGGGTCAGAACTACTAGAATTGAGCAGTGTTATACCCGTTTGAGCCCATAAGCTGTGGTAGCCTTGTTTAAAAGCATGGGCAGATAATATCAGCTCAAGCCCTTTTGTTTTTACGTCTTTTACATTTTGAGCTAAGGCATAAGTACTGCCTGTGTCAAGATTCGTTTTACGTGGCATATCTATATACGGCGTATTGACCCAATCGATCAATTGGTTTTGGGTACGCATAAATAAGCTGGTACTCCAAGTAACATATTTAGTAATACTACCCGATGCGCCTAGTTCATAACTCCATGAATGTTCTGCGGTCAAATTAGGATTGCCAATGCTTCCTGCTTTAACATAAGATTTATTGTAGTTATTATATCGTTCGGTAAAATCGGCGCTACGAAGGGCTTTCCCAGCCATAGCTCTAAAATTGACCCCTTTAAAATAATAGGCTGCACTCATTTGGGGCAATAGTGCAAAGCCATAGTTTTGATCATACTCTGCTCTTAAACTAGCACTAGCATTTAAGTTTTTAACATGATACACCAATGATGAAAAAGCGGCTACTTGTGCGGTTTGATGATTCCCCCTATCGTTAGAGCGTAAGCCTCTTACTGAAGCTTGTGCACCAGCACTATATTGAAACTGCCGATTGATACTATGGTGGCGCAAATATTGAAGCAAACTATATTCAGAATGGTTCACATTTGCGGTGCTTGAAGCATTATAGAGATATTGGTCTAAAGTATTTTTATAAACAAAATCCCATTGCTGCCCACCATGTTTTTTGTCTTGACGAAGCTGCACTTGGTGCCAAAATAAAGATACTTTTTCGGTAGCCGTTTCGCTTAAAAAAGAGGTGTAAAAATTCTGTGCAGCAAAATCTCGGTAGTCCATACTGGATCTTATTGAGAGGCGCCAATTATTTCGTAATTTAGTACTTAATGAAGCCCCTAGCGTGTTACTGTGTAAAAAACCTCTATTTTGACTTCTTAATAATTGCCCTTGGGTATGATTAGATAATAAGCCTACGAGTGCTTGAACTTTAGGGGTTTTAATAGAGAGGCCTGCATCTGTGGTAAATAATTGGTATTGCCCTCCGCTAAGCTTTACTTGACCATGTGTGCTATTACTATCTGAAAGGTTTTGGAAAGTTTTTGTCAAAATATGAATGACCCCTCCTACTGCTTCTGCACCATAAGGAGCTGCAGCAGCACCTCGTAATACTTCTATACGGGCGATCTCATAAGGCGCCACAGGTATATTGCCATTGAAATGCCCTGTAAGCGGGTCGTTCATTTTTACCCCATCTAGTAGCACAAGCACTTGTTGGTATGTGCCTCCTCTAATAATAATATCACTTTGAGCACCCAATGGTCCACGACTCTGAATTTCTACACCAGGGATATATTTCAATAATTCATCTAAGGAACGAACAGGCAATTTTTCAAACAGCTTACCTTCTAATACGGTTATGCTTCTACCAGTTTCATTATTTTGTTGCAATAAGCGGTTACTTGTAACCGAAACCGTTTCTAGACGAACTGTTTTATCTTGGCCAAAGAGCCCAATAGGAACAAAACAAAAACTCAATAATAAAGATTTTCTCATGCTTTAATTCGTTACTAAATTTTTAAAATGGATTGCGAAACTAAGGGGCAAACTGCTTAGCCAATACAATAATTTTTTTCTACTTTAGGATAGTTTGATATTCAGTTTTATTACGTATTACATATAGCAAAACATTCTTCTGAGTAGAAAGCTATTATTTTATGATTCATAACATTAAGAGTACATTTGCGCATAGTATATGAACAATAAAAAATCGGTACTGATAGTATATAATAGAGTTCCTTGGCCTTTAAAAGATGGGGGTGCGCTGGCTATGTATCGGCTTTTACAATCTTGGATACAACATGGCTTTGACGTACATGTCATTGCTATGAACACCACAAGGCATTATTGTAAAGTACAAGATTATCCTGAGCTGTTTAAACAATGTGCTTCATTTCAAACTGTTGATGTTGATAATAGGATTCGGAAAAGTCAACTTCTTTCAAACTTTTTATGGAGCAACAAGCCAGCCCATGCCGCTCGTTTTCAAAGTGCTGATTTTGCACAACACTTAATTTCTTTTTTAAACATTCATCAACCCGAGTGGATACAGATTGAAAGTATTTATTTGCATGAATATTACGCGTTATTAAGAAAACATGCGCCTAAAGCTAAGCTAGTACAGCGTCTTCATAATATAGAAGCTAATATTTGGAAGAAACTTGCAGAGCAAGAAAGTAATTTTTTAAAAAAGTATTATTTAAATCATCTAGCGCAAAGAATTAAACGTTACGAACAAAAACTTTGGCCCATGTATGATGCGCTGATAAGTATTAGCAGCCCAGATCATGAGTATATTAAAACGCTATGCCCTAATACACCCTTGTTTTGTTTTCCTTATGGTATTGAAGAATTTCCAAGTTTGCAAGCATGGAGTCAAAACTTAAATTGCTATCATATTGGTGCTATGGATTGGCAACCCAACCAAGAAGCAATGCTCTGGATGCAAAATGAAATAGTACCTGAAATTTTAAAATTAAAGCTTCCTTTTTCTTTTCAATTTGCAGGGAGAAAAATGCCAGCTTATTTTCAAAAATTTCAGGAAAAGAGCTTTCAATGTATGGGCGAAGTGCCCGACACCACTGCATTTACAAAAGATAAACAAATATTGATTGTTCCCTTGAGAGCGGCTTCGGGTATAAGAGTAAAAAGCCTAGAGGCTATGGCTGCTGGTAAATTAGTAATTAGTACATCACTAGCCATGCAAGGAATAGACGCTCAAGACGGCATACATTATCTATGTGCAGACAGTGCCGAAGCTTTTGCCAAAGCCTATCAATGGTGCGTACAACACCCAGAGCAAGCACAAGCAATAGCAAACAATGCACAAAAACTGATGATAGAAAAATACAATCAAGATAAACTGATGCTACACTACTTAAATTTTTTAGAAAATTTATAATTATTTATTTGAGTGGCTTTAGCAATTTTGCTATTTCTAAAAAAGATAATAATAAACATGGAACTCTACTCGGCTGCTCAAGTTAAAGAATGGGATGCCTATACGATACAAAAACAAAATATAAGCATCTCACAACTTGTGGAACGTGCTGCAACTCAAGCCACACAGTACATTCAAGAACATTATACCAAAAATACTCCGCTCGTTTTTTTCTGTGGTATGGGTCATAATGGCGCCGACGGACTCTGTATGGCTCTTCAATTATTACACTTAGGCTATAGCATAAAAGTTTTTGTAGTACAACATAAACCACAAGCTTCAAGTACACAAAAACAATTCCTCAACCAGCTCTTAAAACTCAATGCAAGCCTTGTTGATTTTATTACTACTGAAAATGATTTACCCAGCATCTCTAAAAACAGCCTTATCATTGATGCACTCTTAGGTATTGGACTTAATAAACCTGTAGAGGGTATTTTGGCAAAATGTATTTTGCTGCTCAACAATTCCAAAGCAACAATTCTATCCATAGATATCCCTAGTGGTCTAAGTGCAGACGATGCGCCAGCATCTTCTATTATTATTAATGCTCAGCTTACACTTACATTTCAGTGTATGAAACGTAGTTTTTTGCACCCAGAAACAGCAAGCTATTGTGGTACAATAAAGCTTTTAGATATTGGACTGTCTAAAGAGTTTAGGCCAGAAATCCCTAATCCTTATTCTTTTAACGAGCCAGAACAACTTGCCACTCATATAAAAGCAAAGCATCCTTTTTCTTATAAATATCAGAATGGCAATGTATTATTAGTTGGCGCATCAAAAGGAAAAAGCGGTGCCATGATTATGGCAGCTCAAGCTGCATTACGCTCTGGTGTTGGTTTATGCCAATGTGCAATACCCGAATGTGCCTTTTTACCATTACAGTGCCAAGTGCCAGAATGTATGCTACACAGTTATGGAGAGCACTTTATAGAAACAAAAGTCAATACAGCCGGATATAGTGCTTTGGTTGTCGGTATGGGAATGGGTACAAATGAGAAAAGCACTTTAGTATTAGAAGATATTTTAGAAACCTATGCAAAGCCTTGTGTGCTTGATGCCGATGCGCTTAACTTAATCGCACAACAACCCTCACTGCTTAGTCTTATCCCTGCAAACAGTATTTTAACGCCCCATAATGCAGAGTTTGACCGACTCTTTGGCAAACACAATAATAGTTTTGAACGCTGCGAAAGCGCTAAACTATATGCTCAAAAGTATGGGGTTTATATTTTATTAAAAGGACATCGGAGTATAATTGTAAGTCCAAATGGCAAATGCTACTATAATAATTATGGCAATGCAGGTATGGCTAAAGCAGGCAGTGGCGATATCCTTAGCGGATTAATAGGCGGACTATTAGCACAAGGATATGATGCCTTACATGCGTTACAGATAGGCGTATTACTACACGCTTGGGCTGGCGACATCGCATTAAAAGAGTATGGTGAAAACTACATGAACTGTAAAGAATGTATAGAAGCCTTGCAAAAAGCTTGGAAAAAGTTAGAAAAATGCAAATAATAATTGAATTATAAATTATTTTTGAAATGCCTTATTATATTTGAGAAATCTAAAGATTAAAAAATATGGAAAAAGAAAAATCAAAAGTATTGTTAGTAGAAGACGATACCAATTTTGGCATAGTACTAAAAAACTATTTAGAATTAAATGATCTTATTGTAGAGCTTTGCAGAGATGGCATTTTAGGCTTAGCTGCCTTTAGAAGAGAAAAGTTTGATATCTGCCTACTTGATGTGATGATGCCCAATATGGACGGCTTTACACTAGCCGAAGAAATCCGCAATGTGGATCCCGATGTGCCACTATTCTTCTTATCTGCTAAAAGCATGAAAGAGGATATCTTAAATGGTTATAAACTTGGTGCGGACGACTATATCACAAAACCATTTGATAGCGAGGTATTGCTCCATAAAATAAAAGCAGTATTAAAACGCAACCAAGAATTAAATGATCGCCAACACGCTCAGATCGAATTTAATATTGGCAAATACCACTTCAATAGTAAAATTCGCTCGCTAACATTGGGTGCAGATACACAAACCCTCTCACCAAAAGAGAACGAACTTTTATTAATGCTTGCAGAATATAAAAATGATTTATTGCCAAGAGAGCAGGCTTTAAAACGTATATGGGGTAGCGACACCTACTTCAACGGTCGCAGCATGGACGTATATATTGCTAAGCTTCGTAAATATTTAAAAGACGATTCAGCAGTTGAAATTGTAAACATTCACGGTATGGGCTTCCGCCTTGTAGTACCCGAAAGTTAATACTAGAAAGCTGTTAGCACATTAAATGAATTGGGCGGCGCGAAACTTGTTTCGCGCCGCCCAATTGTCATTAACACTATAACATTTAACTTATGTCTTATCTACAGACATTTTAAAGCCTACGCCATGGATCGTTTGAATCTCTACACCTTCCTGGTCTTTAATGTAGCGTCTGAGTTTAGTAATGAAAACATCCATACTTCTACCTAAAAAATAATCATCTTTACCCCAAACCTCCATCAGTATATCTTCACGCTTTAAAACCTTATTAGGGTTTAAGCAGAAAAACTTAAACAGCTCAGCCTCTCTTTGGGTCAGCTGTGTTTGCTCACTGCCTGTTTTTAATAATAGATTGTTGAAATCAAATACAATACTGCCAATTTGTATGGGCTCAGTGAGACCATCTTCTTTCTTTTGAGTTCTTTTTAAAAACACATCAAGACGCAGTAGTAACTCTTGCATGTTAAAAGGCTTGGTAATATAATCATCGGCACCTTTTTGAAATCCTGTTATTTTAGACTCATCATCATTCATGGCAGTAACCAATAATACCGGTATGGTTTCATTCTTTTTTCTGATTTGACTTAATAAACTGATCCCATCTTTTTTGGGGAGCATTACATCAAATAAACAAATGTCGAAAGTGTTACGCATAAAGGTTTGCCAAGCACTTTCTCCATCACTACAATAGCTTACTTCATAGCCATTTTCTTCTAGGTTATCTTTTACAATAAAACCTATTGAGGGGTCATCTTCAACCCATAAGATTTTTGCTTTGT
>JBDHYE010000058.1:0-7612 GCA_039811245.1 Chitinophagaceae bacterium
TCTTGATCAGTACAGTTTTACCGCTACCACTCGTACCAATAATCAAATTGGTTTTACCGGGTAAGAGTTGAGCACTCACATCTCTCAACACTACCTTATCGCCAAAACGCTTACCGATATTCTTAATTTCAATCATATTGTATTAATCCCAAGTTTATTTGGCTTTTTTACCAGTACTTTTTTCTGTATTATGATGATTAATTTGAAACACTATTTTCTGTTCTTGCTCATCAAAATGGGCTACTACTTTATCGCCTTCAACAATTCTATGATTTAAAATTTCTTCTGCCAAAGGATCTTCTAAATATTTCTGAATCGCACGATGTAAGGGACGAGCGCCAAACTGTTGATCGTAACCTTTCTCTGCTATGAATTTAAGTGTCTCATCACTCATTTCCATTTCAAAACCTAAGCTATTTAAGCGTTTCATCACTCCTTTCATCAAGATATGAATAATCTTGTTGATATCCTCTTGATTTAATGCATTAAAGATGATTACATCATCTATCCTATTTAAAAACTCTGGAGAGAAAGTTCGTTTCAAGGCTTTTTCAATAACCCCTTTGTTGCTCTCTTCACTAGTAGATTGTTTGGCCTGTGTTGAGAAACCTACCCCTTCACCAAAATCTTTTAATTGGCGTACACCAATATTTGAGGTCATGATGATCAAGGTATTTTTAAAATCTACTTTTCTGCCCAAGCCATCTGTAAGTTGTCCATCGTCTAATACTTGTAATAAAATATTATAAATATCGGGGTGCGCTTTTTCTATTTCATCAAGCAAGACTACACTATAAGGCTTTCTTCTTATTTTTTCGGTAAGTTGTCCACCTTCTTCATAACCCACATAGCCCGGAGGTGCACCAATTAAACGTGTTAATGAAAATTTCTCCATATACTCACTCATATCAATGCGTACAAGGGCATCTTCACTATCAAACATATATTTAGCCAAGCTACGAGCCAGTTCTGTTTTACCCACACCAGTAGGACCTAAGAAGATAAATGAACCAATAGGTTTTTTAGGGTCTTTAAGCCCTACTCTATTGCGCTGAATGGCTTTTACCACTTTAGTAATGGCTTCTTTTTGACCAATCACTGCATGCTCTAAATCTTCACTCATACGGATTAGTTTCGCACTTTCGGCTTCTACCATACGCATTACAGGTATGCCAGTCATCATACTTATGATCTCTGCTATATCCTCTTCACCTATTGGATAACGTTTAGCTTTAGTCTCTTCTTCCCAAGCAGCTTTTGCTGTTTCTAATTCATTACTTAAATCTCTTTCTTTATTGCGTAGCAATGCAGCCTCTTCAAATTTCTGACTCTTTACTACTTGATTCTTTTCTTGACGAATGGCCTCAATTTTATTTTCTAAATCAATAATATTTTGAGGGACATGGATATTTTTTAAATGAACTCTTGCACCTACTTCATCAAGTACATCTATAGCTTTATCGGGTAGTAAGCGGTCGGTCATATAGCGGTCGCTTAACTTTACACAAGCCTTAATAGCGTCTTCATCATAGGTTACGTTATGAAACTCTTCATACTTGGGTTTAATATTTTCCAAAATTTGAATGGTCTCTTCAACACTGGGTTGCTCTACCAATACTTTTTGAAATCTACGGTCTAAGGCACCATCTTTTTCAATGTACATTCTGTACTCGTCTAAGGTTGATGCACCAATGCATTGAAGGTCGCCACGTGCTAAAGCTGGTTTAAAAATGTTAGAGGCATCTAAAGAGCCGCTCGCGCCTCCTGCACCTACTATGGTATGAATCTCATCAATAAAGAGTATCACATCTTTATTCTTTTCCAGCTCGGTCATAATAGCCTTCATACGCTCTTCAAACTGTCCTCTGTATTTGGTACCTGCTACTAAAGAGGCTAAATCCAGACTGATGATTCTTTTGTCAAACAATACACGAGATACTTTACGCTGGATAATTCGTAACGCCAAACCCTCTATAATAGCGGTTTTACCTACACCCGGCTCTCCTATCAAGATGGGATTATTTTTCTTTCTTCTTGAAAGTATTTGAGATACCCGCTCAATTTCTTCTTCACGTCCTACTATAGGGTCTAAGGTATTAAGCTCTGCTTGACGGGTTACATCTCTACCAAAATTATCCAATACCGGAGTTTTAGATTTTGCCGCAGCGCCACTGCTTGGCTTTTTAGGCTGACTGTATTTTTCCTCATCGTCAAATTCATCACCCTGAGAGCCTTCAAAATCATTACGAGGCATAATACCGCCATCAGTATTGATGAGTTCTGCTTTAAACAGTTCATAATTAACCCCCATTTCTTGCAAAATATTTGCAACTACATTCTCTTTATTTTTTAAAATAGAAAGCATTAAATGTTGGGTTTCGATGCTTCTGCTTTTCAAAGCACGTGCTTCAAGTACCGCAATACGGATAACCTTTTCAGCTTGCTTTGTTAAGGGTAATGTTTGAAGATTATTGACATCTCTATTGGCTTTATCGCGTATCACATCTTCTACTTCCATTTTCAAAGTAAATATTTCGGCCTCTAATCGCTCTAATATTCGGATAGTTAATCCTTCTCCATCACGTAATATTCCTAATAATAAATGCTCTGTACCTATAAAATCATTGCCTAATCTTAAAGCTTCCTCTCTGCTGTAGGAGATGATCTCTTTAACTTTTGGCGAAAAATTGGAATCCATTGTTCAATAATTATTTTTAATAAGGTTAAAGATAGGGTTAAATGTTGCTAATAATTGTAAAATATTTCAAAATTTTAGTGCGATATCATTTAAGTTTGTACAATACAGCAATTTTACATTATGCACTTCAATATTGATACCACAAAAGAATATATCTGCATTTGCCCCGATACTACGCTTATTGACGCAAAATTTTCGGAACTTTTGACAGTAAAATGTCAAGAATTGAGCAAAACAGACAGCCCTAATTTTATCATAGACTTGAGTAAATGTACGGCCATTGATCCTAATTTTTTAGAGCCTTTAATAGAAACCGCTGCTACTTTTTATGAGCAAGAACAATCCTTTGTGATTGCCTGCCCACCGCCTGCATTTACCCAATATCTTAAAGAGGTTGATGCCATTGATGCCCTCAATTATGGCCCTACCTTTATTGAAGCCCTTGATATTGTAAAAATGGATATCGTAGCTAGAGATTTTTTACAAGATGATTTGTAGTAAATTCTATCAGTGTAAAAGAGGCAACTAAGGTGAAAATAAAATTGATTTTTTTGGAGTAGTTGCACTGATTCTAGTTTGTGAAAAAAGTAGAAAAAATGTGGACTACAACCAAGTAAGACCCCATTACGCACGTTCGATTTAAACGCCCAGCGAGCTTCAAGAAACTCCACTTTGGTTCAATGTATAACCTGTTTTAAAGCATATAAACAATGTACGACTAGCAATCAACAGGAAGTCTTGTTGCAAGCTACTATTAGAAAAAATTCCGTCTTAAGAATCAGATTTATCTATTCTTAAAACTTATTTCCATTTTACCGTATGTCAAAGAACCTTTTTTGTTTTAATCGCCTATAATAGTAAAATCTTTTGGCAATTATCATAGGCTTGAGATTCTCTTTTGTTTCTCAAGCCTATTGACGAATTTTCGTACTAGCTGATTATAAATAACTTAGATTCTCAATGAGCTCATTACAAACAAATTAATTTCTAAGCGCATAATTTTCGCTCTTAAGGTTTCTTTTCATTGTCATTAGATGGAGCCGCGCTGTGGGTTTTACACTGCTACCCCTCACGTAAAAAACCGCGCCGATGGCGCGGATTTGTGGATAAGGTATTCTAAAAACTAATAAATGAAACTATACTTTTGAATCGCGTAAGTTTCGGGAAGCCGACACTAACACCCTTACTCATGCCATATGCTTGCGAGAGCGAGGGGATAATAATGTTACAATACCATAAACAATAGCGAAAATAATAATAAAAGAACCTAGTTCAAGGATGTAACTTA
Organism: Chitinophagaceae bacterium; assembly: GCA_039811245.1. GTDB lineage: Bacteria > Bacteroidota > Bacteroidia > Chitinophagales > Chitinophagaceae > Rurimicrobium. The sequence continues at coordinate 3,987 of JBDHYE010000058.1, forward strand.
ACGTATCCCAACCTGCAAAATTTGATAAACCTGCAATAAATGTATACGGCAAAAATATAATTTCTATTATGATAATAACTGAATGATGGGATATAATATTACCAATAATAAAATGAATAATAGTTATTAAACTGCTTATTTTTATTTTGGTTAATTTTTTCATAGAAGTTCCTTTATGGTCTTACTGGTCCGATTCCCACAGAGGGAGAAGGAGGATTATTTAAAGTCTTTTTAACATTTTCAGCAGTTTTAAAACTTTTTACCCCTTCTTCTGCATATATATGAGCTGCTTGGGCCGCTTCTTTTGTTACGGGTTTTAAGGTTACTGCATCAGTTTGTCCTTTCTGGTACTTATCTACAATTTTTGCAGCTCTCGCCCGATAAGCTTGATTAGCAGGTGTGCTTTTATTATCCATTACTCCATAAAAGCCACTTAAGTGCAAGAGGTCATAATCTTGATCGTGTATCATTCCATTCAAATCAGCCTCATCAATAGGTGGCAAACTGTAATCATCTGGATACTCACCTTTTGCATTGGAGCTTTCCCAATATTTTTTAGGATTATCTGCTCCGTTATATACGCCGTATAAGTTTTTTACATTAAAGCCAGACCTACTAATCACTTTCCCATTATTATCAACCTTGGTAAAGGTATAGTTTACGCCAACGTCACCCTGCGGGCCATATCCATTTTCAGTATGGATATTACCTGTAGGGACATTGGCAATATTTTGGCGAGGAACATTTGTGTAATTAATCACCTCTATAAGTGTTCGCTTGCCGTCTGGAGCTTCATTGATGTGCACATAATAAAACTCTTTACCCTCCAAGTCTATCCCATCTATAACTCTGTTCTCCGCAAAAGCATAGGTGCTGTTCCAAGGATAATCAGCAGCCAATGGGTCGACATTCCATCTTCTTCCAAGCCTTGTATCATACTCCCAAAACAGAGCGGTGTTGTGGATTCCAGCGCCTGCTATTTCGTTTACATTCTCTTGAGTGTTGAAACCGAACATGTATTTATCATCAGCATCATTGCAGAGGTTTACCAGCACGGTTTGCGGCTTGTAGTTCACTTTTTCGTAGCCCAGATAGTCTATACTAAATAGACCGCCAAAGGGTGCTGTGATGAGGGATGACATAGTATTTATAGTTACTTTGATACTTGTTGTTTTGGGGGTGATACTTATGCTATGCGAAGAAAACATACCCAGTGTGCGGCTAGCTAATAAAGTGCTGCTGCCTGTACTGCCTGTTTCTGTTACACTTATCTGCACTGTAAGGCCAGTGTAAATGTAGGGAATACTTACATTTAAAACAATGGGTACGCCCGAGCTTACAGAGATGGTTTTGCTAAAGCCACCTGTGGGGCTCCCCCAATTGAACGATTCTCGAACCACAGCAATTGATTTTCATATAGTTATATGATTTTCAGACCATTACAGGACTTGAACCCTTTGATTTATCATGCTTGATTGCTGATGGTGGGCCTGAAAATGACAATTTCAGAATCCAAAATCTCATTCGACATTCAAAATCTTTGGTACATATCCAATTAAAAATTGCTCAAAAAGATGTGGCATTTTCCAACTCAATGATTGAGGGAACTTTTAAAACGCTGCAACAACATTTGCGAAAACGAGGTGAAATTTTCTCCTACACCATTAACAAAGAAATGCAGTATTTTGTTACAGATTACAACCATATAAGACTCCATTACGCACACTTGATCTACACACCTGACGAGCTTCACGATAATCCTCAATGCATCAACGCAAAACCAGTTTTAGAACGAATAAACAAAGAAAGACTAGCCAATAAAAGGAAGTCTTGTTGCAAGTTTGCTTTAGAAAAAATTCCGTCTTAAGAATCAGATTTATCTATTCAGAAGACTTATTTCCATTTTACCGTATGTCAAAGAACCTTTTTTGTTTTAATCGCCTATAATAGTAAAATCTTTTGGCAATTATCATAGGCTTGAGATTCTCTTTTGTTTCTCAAACCCACTGACGAATTTTCGTGCTAGCTGATAATAAACAACTTACAATCTCAAAGCCTTCATTTCAAACTACTTAGTTTTGCAGTGCATAATTTTCAATTATCTTAATTAGCACATCATATTACAGAGAAGGTCTATAAAAATGATAGTAATTGAACCAATAGCACACTTTAACTTATAAGGTAATGCTATTAGTTTGTCGTATATCGGCTTTGAAAATTGTACTATCTTTATTGTTATTTATATTTACGACTCTAACATCGGGCAAGGTTACTAGTATTATTTTCCCAGAGGCACTTACTTTTACTGTCAATTGAACATTGCTCGTTTCTGTGGGTACATATGCGGTTGAAGAGTCTTTATTTTCATACCGAGTACAAATTACAATCACTTCTTTTTGGGCTGATGTAAATTCAGCAGCACTAGCAACGGCTTTATAGGTTCCTGCAGGGGGTATCCCATCTGTAGAAAATTGAAAGGCACAAGAATTGTTTAACTTATCTACACACGTTAGATTAAATGCGACAAGATTTGCCACAGCAACTTCATAGCTTTTTCCATTTAATGTCCAAGAATAGGCAATTGGTGTACCACTACTGCTTGGCGGTGGCGTAGAGTCTACTTTAATGCTATCCTTTGTACAAGATGATTGTACAATACACTGACCAATAATTACGAATGTTACAAATAGTTTTTTCATTTTTTTTATTTTATTCTGCTTTATTTTAATCAATTACATTTATTCTTTTTAATTACAATCTTCGCTTTCATAATTCCTACTTATTGATGAATAGTAGTAAACTGAAAATATTCAACTTGTATTCTTAACAACTTAGTTTCGCCATAAACTATTTTCTCTTGTATGGTTTATAATTGTCATTAGATGGAGCCCTCCCACAAATCTGAAACATTACCAACTATTTTCTCTCTTTTCGTTTCTTTTCATTGTCATTAGATGGGGGCAAATTGTATCGAATAGGAAGAAGTTTAAATTTTAGTAGTCTAGTGGCTCTTGGTCAGTACTTCTTATTCTTAATATCCGGATATTAGCTTCATAAATTCTATAGGCTAATCGGTATCGGTAAATTTCAAGGTGACGATAAGTGCCATCATTGTTTTTCTTGTACTTATCTAATCCAAAACTTTCAGGGTTAGTTTGCAAATTTTCTGCTGCCTCCATTATCTCTAAAAGTACTTTTTGCGCATTTTGTACCGATTGCTCTTGGATATATTCGTAAATATTTTTTAACTGTTTTCTCGCCGTCGCATTCCAAAGTACCTCGTAGCGTTGGACTACCATTTTTTTAGCTCGTTCTTAAAATCACTATGGGTTTCATAATCTCCTGTTTCATATTCTTGCTCTGATTCTTCAATTTCTTTGTTGTACTGCACTACACTTATTCGGTCTTGTGCAGCCTCTATTTTTGCCTCTAGTATGGTGTAAATAGCTGCAATTTGAGCATCATCAGCTTTGTCAATATACTGATGCAGGTGCTGTCTGATTTGTAGTGTTTGCATGTCGTTTGCTTTTGTTACAAAATTACTGTTTTCTTTTATTCAAATGCTACTTAAGATTCTCATAAAAGACACAACTAAGGTAAGGGGTTTTTATGAAATGAAAAGAAAA
>JBDHYE010000059.1:0-7611 GCA_039811245.1 Chitinophagaceae bacterium
GAAACCTATACCCTTGGCGACCCCAATGCTGAGTTAAAGATTGCTGTTTTAGATTTTGGTGTTAAGAAAAATATTTTGACTTGCTTAGCAGAGAGAGGCGCTTATCTTAAAGTATTTAATGGGCATACCGACCTAGCTACTATGGAGGCTTTTGAACCCAATGGCTATTTTATCAGTAATGGACCCGGAGACCCTGCCTCTATGCCTTATGCTATAGCAACAATTAAACAAATCTTGGCAACAAACAAACCCTTCTTTGGTATCTGTTTAGGGCATCAACTATTGGCATTGGCTAATGGTATTCCTACGTTTAAAATGCACCATGGTCATAGAGGTTTAAACCATCCGGTAAAAAATTTAGAAACAGGTCTTTCAGAAATTACCACTCAAAACCATGGTTTTGGTATTGACCCCGAAGCCGCAAAAGCTGCAAGCCATATCAGTATTACCCATGTAAACCTTAATGATGGTTCTATAGAAGGAATACGTATAAAAGGGAAGAAAGCATTTTCGGTACAATACCACCCCGAAAGTACTCCAGGGCCGCACGATTCGCGCTATCTCTTTGATCAGTTTATTGCATCAATGAAAGATTAATGAGGTAAAATTTCAAACGCTACAATCATCAATAGGGTATTCAGCACAAGCTTAATGCCCTATTTTTTTTAGCTCAATTTTATGTACCCTTAAAATATTAATATTTCTTTGAAAGGCCTTGTGCAATTACTTATCTTTGCCGCCTTAATTTGAACGATATTATCTTAAAATACTAAAGCAGAACCATGTCAGAAATTTCAAAAAATTTTCAACATCAAATAGCAGAAGCGCATTGGTACCAACATTGGATGGAGCAAGGCTATTTTTATTCTACTCCCGACCACAGACCCGCTTATACCATAGTAATGCCGCCTCCCAATGTTACAGGAGTATTGCACATGGGGCATGCTTTAAATAATACGGTTCAAGATATCTTAATCAGAAGAGCCATAATGCAAGGTTATAACACTTGCTGGGTACCCGGTACAGACCACGCCTCAATAGCTACAGAGGCTAAAGTAGTAGCAATGCTTAGAGAGCAAGGGATTGATAAAAATACACTTAGCCGAGAAGAATTTTTGAAATATGCTTGGGAGTGGAAAGAAAAATACGGGGGGATTATATTAAGTCAGTTGAAAAAATTAGGCTGCTCCTTAGATTGGAACAAAACCGCCTTTACAATGGACGATACTTATTATGCTGCCGTAATAAAAGTATTTGTGGATTTGTATCAAAAAGGAAATATTTATAGAGGAGTAAAAATGATTAATTGGGACCCCAAAGCCCAAACAGCGCTGAGTGATGAAGAAGTAATCCATAAACAATGTCAATCTAAATTATATTATGTAAGATACCGCATTGACAGTCCACAAGAAGAATATATTACCATAGCAACTGTACGCCCCGAAACCATCTTGGGTGATACCGCTATCTGTGTACACCCCGAAGACCCACGCTACCAACACCTCAAAGGCGCTTATTGTTATGTACCACTTACCGATAGAAAGATTCCAATCATTATGGATACTTATATTGATAAAGAGTTTGGTACAGGTGCTCTTAAAGTAACACCGGCACACGATATTAACGACTATAATTTAGGTATCAAATATAAACTACCGGTTATTGATACGCTAAACAGTGATGGCACGATGAGTGCCGCTGCAGGGCGTTATATTGGCGAAGACCGTTTTGTAGTACGTAAAAAAATTATTGAAGACCTAAAAGATAGTGGCAATTTTGTTAAAGAAGAAAATTATCAAAATCAAGTAGGCTATTCAGAGCGTACCGATGTGGTGATAGAACCCCGATTGAGTATGCAATGGTGGTGCAAGATGGAGCAACTGGCACAACCTGCCTTGAAACAAGTACTTGATGAGCAAATTGAATTTTTTCCACCTAAGTTTAAAAACCTTTACAAACATTGGATGGAAAATATCAAAGATTGGTGCATCAGTAGGCAATTATGGTGGGGGCAGCGCATACCTGCTTGGTACGATGCCGATCAAAATATCTATGTAGCCCAAAGCCTTGATGAAGCCTATTTACAATATATTGAGCAATATCCTAACGGTAAAAAAGAAGATTTAAAACAAGATGATGACTGCTTAGATACTTGGTTTAGTAGCTGGCTTTGGCCAATGCAAGTTTTTGGTTGGAATGAAGCGCCTAATAACGAAGCCTTAGCCTACTATTATCCTACCAGCACCCTAGTTACCGCTCCCGAAATTATTTTCTTTTGGGTAGCAAGAATGATTATGGCAGGCAATGAATATTTACAACAAAAACCTTTTGATAAAGTCTATTTTACAGGTATTGTAAGAGATAAGCAGGGTAGAAAGATGAGTAAATCATTGGGTAACTCTCCAGACTTGTTGCAACTCATAGACCAATATGGTGCAGATGCTGTACGCTTTAGTGTTATCATTGCCTCTCCTGCCGGTAACGACTTACTTTATGATGAAAGTATGTTAGACCAAGGTAGAAATTTCTGCAATAAAATGTGGAATGCTATGAAGCTACTTAAAATGTGGGAGCCTAGAGTTGATACTACTTTACAGCAAGAAAATCATTTTGCCCTTATCTGGATGCAAGAAAGAATTAATGAGGTGCAATTAGAGGTAGAGCAACTCATGAAAGATTTTAGATTGAGTGAAGCATTGAAAACAACCTATTCACTAATCTGGGACGATTTCTGTTCTTGGTACCTCGAATGGGTAAAACCCGCTCCGGAACAAGCGATTGCTAAAAATGTATTTGAAACATCTCAAGAAATTTTTGTTCAATTATTACAATTATTGCACCCCTTCCTGCCTTTTGTTACTGAAGAAATCTATCATCTTCTAGCAGAACAAAAGGAAGATTTAATGGTTAAAGCGCTGACACCTATAGCAACTATTCAGGTTGATAGTGCTGTATTACAACAAGCAATAACAGTGAAAGAATTAATCAGTGCTGTACGCGATGCTAGAGTGAAAAATAACCTAAAACCTAAAGACCCCATTCAGGTACAGATCAATAGTCTTCAACCCGAAGCTTATTTAAAAGCATTATCCATTCTTGAAAAACAATTAAATGCCAACAATATTCAAATCAATCCACAAAGTTTTGAGGGTAATATTGTACTGGTAGTAGGTAAAGATAAAATCTATCTAAAGACAGAAAATAGTTTAGATAGTACTGCTCAAAAAGCCCAACTGGAGAAAGATTTAGCCTATTTGAAAGGTTTTTTAGTTAGCGTAGAGAAGAAATTAAGTAATGCCGGATTTGTAGCGAAAGCCAAACCTGAAATCATAGCAATGGAACAGAAAAAGATGGACGATGCCAAAGCTAAAATTCAAAGTATTGAAGAAAGTTTAGCTTTATTGTAGTATCTTTAATAGAATTTTTATTTTTGAAAGGTATGAATAAAAAAGTGTTCCTCTTAGCTGCTGTATTTTTTGCGAGTATGTATTCTATCGCACAGCACCAAAATACGGCTAAAAAGAAAAGTGCCCATACTGCTGCCTCCAAGAAAAAATACCCTTACAAATTATGTCCGGTTTATTTAGGGTCATCAAACTATCAAACGGCTACACTTTCAAAGCATGTTTTTGATTCGCTAATGGCGCAAGGCTTAAGGGCGGTAGATTCTGGCGGTCAAGCAGCTAAAGTAGTAGAGTTTAGAATTTATTATAAAGAGCGTAATATTTATGAAGATACTTTAGGGCGACCTTATATTGATTATGAAATGCTCACAGACCTTTCAAAATCGAATAAGTTAAACAGTTATGTAGCCATAGACCAACGTACTAAAGCAGGTGATACTGTGATTTTAGATGATATCATCGTACAGTTGCCCGATAGTACAAAAATCAGTGGTATTGGTATGAAAATTACCTTATCAAAATAGGCTCTTAAAATCTCAATTATTATGCTATTTTTGTGCCTTATACTAATTAACAATTAAAAATTTAAATACACACATTTATGAATTATGATGTAATCGTAGTGGGTAGTGGTCCCGGTGGATATGTAGCTGCTATCCGTGCAGCCCAATTAGGTTTTAAAACTGCCATTGTAGAACGTGAAAATCTTGGTGGTATCTGTTTAAACTGGGGTTGTATTCCTACAAAAGCATTATTAAAATCGGCACAAGTTTTTGAATACATTAGCCATGCGCAAGATTATGGTTTTAGTGTAGAAGGTGCCAAAACCGATTTTGAAGCCATTATCAAACGTAGTAGAGGCGTAGCCGATAAGATGAGTAAAGGAATTCAATTTCTTATGAAAAAAAATAAGATTGAAGTTTTAAATGGCTTTGGTAAACTGAATAGTAAAAAAGAATTAGAAGTAACCGGTGCAGACGGTAAAACACAAAATTATACTGCTGCTCATATCATTCTTGCTACCGGTGCAAGAAGCAGAGAGTTGCCTTCATTACCTATTGATGGTAAAAAAATTATTGGTTATAGAGAGGCAATGACGCTCCCTAAACAACCCAAATCTATGATTGTAGTAGGTAGTGGTGCTATTGGGGTTGAGTTTGCTTATTTCTACAGCACATTAGGTACAGAGGTTACTATCGTAGAGTTTATGGATAGAATTGTACCCGTAGAAGATGCTGATGTATCTAAAGAGTTAGAAAAATCCTTCCGTAAAAAAGGCATTAAAGTAATGACCTCAGCTTCTGTAGAAAAAGCCGATACAAAAGGAAATGGTGTAAAAGCAACGGTAAAAACCGCTACCGGTATGGTAGAGCTTGAAGCCGATATTTTATTAAGTGCGGCTGGTGTAGCTACAAACATTGAAAATATTGGTTTAGAAGCTTTAAATATTAAAGTTGATAAATCGAAAGTTGTAGTGGATCCTTATTACAAAACTAATGTAGATGGCATATATGCTATTGGTGATATCGTACCGGGTCAAGCTTTGGCACATGTAGCGATGAAAGAAGCCGTAATATGTGTAGAAGCTATTGCACACAAAGCAGGCAAGTTCCATCATCAACCTGAAGTGTTAGATTACCACAATGTGCCGGGTTGTACTTATTGTAGTCCAGAGATTGCCTCTGTAGGTATGACCGAAAAACAAGCTAAAGAAGCCGGTTATGAAATTAAAGTAGGTAAATTTCCATTTTCTGCCAGCGGTAAGGCTAGTGCAGCTGGAGCCAATGAAGGTTTTGTAAAAGTGGTATTTGATGCTAAATATGGTGAATGGTTAGGTACGCACATGATTGGTGCTAATGTTACAGAGATTATTGCACAAACAGTAGCTTCTCGTAAGTTAGAAACTACTTATCATGAACAATTAGATGTCACCTTCCCGCACCCTACAATGAGTGAAGCCGTAAAAGATGCTATTGAGGTAGCTCTTGGTGAGGCAATACACTTGTAATCAACAATAAATGTTATCTTTAAAAAATAAGGAGCAGTACATTCTGCTCCTTATTTTTTTTGAGTTTATATATCCTACTACTTACCGCTTTACCACTTGCGCTGTGCCTACCAAGCCTAGAGGACTGATGAGCTTGATGCTGTAAGTGCCAGCGGCTAAATGCTGTAAATTAAGACTTGTTTTTGTTTCTTGGCTGAGGGCTTCTAGCACCAGCAAGCCACTACTGTTGTACAGATAGATTTTAGTGCCTATGGGTAGGGGTTCTATATGTACAATGTTGTGAGTAGGGATAGGGTAGAGTGCTACCTGTAACTGCTCTACTTGTTTTAAGGCTATGGCAGTACTGGTATCTTTGAGCGTATCTACAGACCATACTACTTGTACTTTTTTAAAGGTATCGGCATCTATCCAGGCAATGATGTTGGCATTACGACTTTTCACACTGCTATCTTTAAAGGTATGATAAGTACTGCTGATGAGATTGCTGCTGCTGATGGCTGCTGTATCAGGGCTAAAGCTACCCGTATCTGTAGTAAAGACCCCTTTTAAACTGCTAAAACTATTAGCAGGAAAGAGGCTACCGCTATTGTATTTTAGGGCAGCTTCTAGGGGGAAACTGGTGTCTGAAGGCAGTACCGGCATACCGCCTTTAAGGCTCCAATACGCTTTAGCCCAGTTGTTGATAGGGAAATAGCCCTTGGGCCAATCTCTCATAACCCCTATGGTATCACTTTTGCCCCACCAGTTGCCATTAAGCGCCATAGAGGGCGGGAAGGCTGTAAGGGGGTGGTATGTAGCATAGATATGGTCTTGCGCATTTGCAGGCTTAGCGCTGTTATATAAACGGCTCTGCTTGATAGACACAAAAGGACTCACAGCTGTATCACTCATATCACTATTAATAAAAATACTACTTGCCGTATCTGCGCTGTTGTTTTCAAACACGGCATTATTAATAACCAAGCTGCCTTCTGTATAAATAGCCCCGCCTATTTTAGCCTTATTGTTTTTAAATACTGTACCGTTGAGCTCTATTTTAACAAAAGGATCATTGCAATAGATTACACCACCGGAATCGGATTCATTGCCCTCAAAAAGCATTTTGCCCAGTTTTATTGTATAGGCTTTTCTAAAACCACTAGTATCATAAACGTTAGGAATGCAAATAGCAGCACCTTTACCCATTCCCGGGGTTAATGTTTTATTACCCTTAATGATAACACTATCTCCTATCACATATTCTCTACCATCAAAAATAGGCAAACTAATACCGGCATTGTAATTTGAATCTGTAGTATTATTAATTATTTTTACTTGGTTGTAAATATATAATTTGATAGTTCTAATACTACCATTACTAAATCTATTTCTTTCTACGGCAGATGTTAAATACGGGATATACTTATTATTATAAATAGATACATTATCCTTTATTGTTAGTGTTTTTGCCTCTATAACTCTTTTACAAGTATTGTTGTATATTTGAACATCATTTTCTATTAACACATTAGCTTCACCTGAATAAATTATAGTTGCATTTTCTAAGTAGGTAATTTTATGATTCCTGAATTTGCAATGCCCAGTTATTTTTAAAGTATCTGTATGTAATCCATAAATACTACCTACAGCAAGTGCTGCATTTTGAAAGATAATATCTTTTATCGTACATTTACTGTTTACATACAGTAATGGAACAAATGCACCACCTCCATCTATTGTGGTGGTATCGCCTGCATGAATAGTACCGGTATAGTTAATTACTTTCGTTTTACTGTTCAAATTACTTTCATAAAAAGTATGCGCACTTAATACTATACTATCGCCGCCCAGATTAGCTTCTTGTATAGCAGAATCTATAGTGCTGAAACTTTTATAAAATACTCCGGAGCGGTAGAGGTCTGCATGCTTTTGCGCACTGCTGCACCAAGTAATAAAGAGCAGTAGAATACAGATGGAAAACCCTTGTAGCATTTTTGTTTTCATAAGGAAACATTTTTATTTAAAAGAGCAACACTCGCCTAAAATAATATTATTACTTAATGCCGGTGTTGCTCTAATTATTGTGATTATTGTTTGGTGATTTTAAAGGTTTTAACCTCTAGGTTGTCCAGCCTACTTAAGTGGAGGAAAAAATTGCCTAAGGGCAGCGCTTTGCTATATTCTTTTACAAATTTTTCAATTTGGTTTCCTTGGTATTTT